>JAPLDO010000147.1 GCA_026391715.1 Bacteroidota bacterium | reverse complement strand
ATGGTTTATCTTGAATCTACACTATTTAAACAGGCATTTGGGATTGGTCTAAAGTTTAACTTTAGGAGTTTGCTAATAACTGTAAACAGTGATTTTGAATTGCCGACGATCAAACAGCAGCGTGTCGAGAAAACCCGGAGTAACATTAAAAAACTTAGAGGGGAAACAATGCCGGATACAACCTTAAAACGCAGGTATCATCTTTTTAAATTTGGCACCCTTAACTGGTCCGCCATGTGTTCCCAGTTGACAGGAAGCATGAGTGATAACCAATTCGGAATTGGACTTGGCGCTGAACTTTTATTTGGAGAACTTGATGTTTTCCTCAATTATTCGCCGCGAAACCTATTCAATAGCGGGCAGCAGCAATTTCAATGGAGGTGGAATGATAATAACAAACATATCATACGTCAGGTTCAGGCAGGAAAAATAGTTAGTCAGTCTATTTCTACGATTAATTCCCCAATGTATGGCGCTATAATAACCAATGCTTCAACAGCCGTAAGAAGAGCTACCGGATTCTATACAATTAGGGATTTCACCCAGCCCGACTGGTTTGTAGAATTATATTTAAACAATTCTCTGGTTGATTTTACCAAAGCTGATGCTTCAGGGATGTTTGTTTTCAAGGTTCCTTTGGTGTACGGATACACTACGATTACTTTGAAGTTTTATGGTCCAAACGGGGAGGAGCGGTTCGACCAGCGAATTATGAATGTTCCGTACAATTTCTTACCGACACGGAATTTTGAATATAGAATTTATAGTGGTCTGGTAAGCGATAGTGTTAGTTCGAAGTATGGGCGGGGAGAATTTGCTTATGGTGTAGCAAGAATTTTAACTGTTGGCGGTGGTGTGGAGTACCTCTCTTCAGTGGTATCCGGTCCAGTGATTCCATTTATCCGTGCATCTTTCCTTCCATTTAGCAAACTCATGCTCAATGTTTTGTATGCTTATGGAGTAGGGTTTAACGGGTTAATGAATATAAACCTTCCAAATAATGTTCTGCTTGAGGTTAATTATATCCGTTATGCAGAGGGACAAAAGGCAATCCAATACAACTATCGGGAGCAGCGAAAAGCAGAATTGTCCTTCCCGGTTAGGATTAAACAGGTTGGAGGATCGCTTAGGCTGGGATTTAAACAGGATGTCTATCCAGGATTTAGCTACAATCAGACAGAATTATCCCTTGCCGCAGGTTACCGGCAATTCAGCGCCAATTTTTCTGCAAATGGAAACTGGGTTACAGACCGCCAATTATATGCATCTGCGAATATGGCTCTCTCCTATCGGCTTAAAATTGGGTTGTCATTGCGCACCCTCGGGCAATTTAACCTCAGCACTGGTCAATTTGCCACATGGAGGTTTGACGCAGAGAAAACGGTATTGAAGATTGGTTTTCTCTCCTTTTCTTATGAGCGGAATTTCTCCGACAATTCTAATGGGTTAAATATTACTTTCAAATACAATCTTCCCTTCGCACAAACCAACTTTTCTACACGGGTAACGAACGATGGGCTTTTCACATCAGAAGGGGCAATGGGGAGTCTCGCCTTTGGAAGCGCAAATGGCTTTGTAGATGCAAGTGATGGAAGTAGTGTGGGAAGAGGTGGCTTAACTCTAATTCCATACGTTGACATCAATCACAATAACATTTTTGATCCTGATGAACATATAGCCAAGGGGCTTACGGTGAGCGGAAATGGAGGCAGGATGATATTTTCGAAAAAAGATTCAATAATTAGGATTTTCGGACTGGAGCCATTTTCTTATTTTGATATGGAACTGCGCGAAGGCGATTTCGATAACCTTTCGTGGCGGCTTAAACATAAAACATACAGAATTCTGATTGATCCTAACCAGTTTAAACGAGTGGAGATACCCATATTGCCTATGGGTGAAATTACAGGAACGGTTAACTATGCCGAAGATTCATCATCGCGCGGGATCGGTCGCATCCAGGTAAATATTTTCAAAATCAATGGAGATAAATACGCGCAAACGCTTTCTGAATCTGACGGCTTTATGAGTTACATCGGTATGGTTCCGGGAGAGTATTATGCACAGGTTGATTCAATTCAGCTTACGCGCATCGGTTTTTCGGTTACGCCGAGGGCAATTCCTTTTACATGCAACCCAACCGAAGAGGGAGATGTGATTGATGGAGTGGACTTTACTGTGCGACCAATTGTACGCGACACTTCGGGAGGCGCTCAATCATCAAAGGGAACTATCGTGCCGCCAGCCATCATACTGTCAGATACCCTCTCTTCAGGGCAGTTTGTTGTCGAAATAAGCGACGTAAGCGATGAACTGGATGGCATTACTATTCAAACCCGGTTAAAAAATGTACTTGATCTTACAGCGCTGGTTTTTACAGAAAAGGGCGTAGTAAAAGTTCATATTACAGGCTTTACCGGTCGCCAGGCGGCGGAGGCGGTTCTGGAGAAGGTGAAAAACCTGGGATATCCCAATGCGGTTGTTGTAAGGATGAAATAGACGAATGTTAAAACGACTCCGGCTTGCTCATTCCAATTAGCCATCCCCTTATTTTCTTGCAGGAACCACCTCCACCCATCGTCCGGGAACCCTGGCGCTGATGGTATTGTCGTACATAGCGCTGCAACCTGTTGGAGGAAGATAGAACTTTCCCTGCCAGGCTGCCATGAGCGCTACAGTGATAGTTTTTGACTGCGAGGCGTCGAGGTCGAAGAAAGTAATTACACGGTCGTCGCGGACATCCTGGTAATCAAATGCTGAAACATCGCTTTTCGATAGAGCCAGGTCGCTGCTTCGGGCATTTATAATTTCCCATCCCGAAGGAAATACCTGCGATAGCGCTAATTGCTTGTATTTTCCGAACATTCCAGGGTTTGTAACTGTAACTTCGGCAAGAAAACTTGTTCCTTGTTCCATAAGGATCGGACTGATAACTGCGCCTTGCATTGTTTTGTAAACCACCGAGATTTTCAGATTATTCGATGACGCCGCAGAATCGCCTCGCGCAGGTATGCCGGTGAGGATGAGCCTTGCAAAGAGAATGCCTTTCCCTTTGTTAGCCACCTGAATGGTTCCCTTTTTCCCCGGATTGACATCAACCTGCCTTGTGATTACAGGTTTTGAAGAAACGATTTCCTCCGGCGAACTGCCATCTGCCCTTAATGTAGCGTTGACGCCGCTGCCGGCTGAGTTTCCGACAAATTGCGTAATGGCAAGCAGGCAATATGCTGTAGTTTGAGTACTGTACCAACCAGAGCTGCACATTGCTGCGGCGATTTCCTTAACCAGTGGCGCAGCTTTGGTGCGCAGGTCAAGAAGGGTCAGCGTTTCCACGATCATCGCCTTATCGCGTAGATCGGAACCGTAGGAATCGCCCATCTCACGGTATGGTTTTACCGCAGTTGACGCCGTATTGATCAACTGCAACGCAACTTCGCGCTTTCCGGCAACCTGATATGCAGCCGCCAATCGCCAGCGCGCGGCAAGGGAGAGTTCTCTTTTCTCAAGAAGTTTGTTCATAGCGCCCAACTCCGGGACTTTGGCAAGCGCAAGCGTGTAAAGACGGTAAGCCTGAATCAATTCATCGTTGTAATAATTTGCATTGTAATTCCACGATACAGCCTTCTGCCGCTGGAACTCCTTCCATTGCGACAACCATCCCATCGGCAGCGTGAATCCCTTCTTCTCTGCCTCGAGCAGGAAATGACCTGCATAGCATGTTCCCCAGTCGTCGGCGTAAGAAGCTCCCTGCCAGTAGCCGAAGCCGCCATTGGAGAGCTGGAATGAGCGCAGCCTGCCAATCGCCGCTGAGATATTTCTTTCGGTTTCTCTCTTTTCATTGTCGCTGAGAGCAACCACAGTTGAGAGGTAAAGTTGCGGGAACACTGCGGATACTGTTTGTTCAATACATCCATAAGGATAACGAATCAATTCATACAACCGCTGGTCGAGATTCATTGCAGGGATTGAGGATAGTTCAATCGTTCCCCGGTTGGTTCCTGCAATACCCGGCGCCTGGATGATGGCGTTCCAACTGCCACCCGGCTGAATCGCCTTTTCCTGCACGTTTGTGACCGGCAGGTTGGGGTTGCGAACTCCGATTTCAATAGTATTTTCGGCTCTTTCATTACCCGAAGTGGCGACAATCTTAATCCGTGCAATACCGGTCTTCTCCGCTACTTTCATATCAAAAACTGCCATTTGATCGCCCGGCGAAGTGAATGTTAACTGTTTCGCGTTAGTCCCGGACACGGTAAAAAATTCATCAGGGATTACTTCCACCTTCACATTCCGTATCTTTTTATCCATGGCGAAAACGCTTACCGACATCCTCACCGATTCGCCTGGTCCGAGTACTCTCGGAAGCGTTCCGAGTACCATCAGCGGTTTCTTAACCGGCGCCGACTTCTCCGCGCAGCCATAAGCGCCATCCTGCCCTGCCACTACCATCACCCTCACCGATCCTATGTATTCGGGCATGATGAATGTTTGGGTGCGGCTCTGCCCTTTCTTTAATTCAAAGGGACCAAAAAATTTCACCATAGCTTTGAAACGGTTGGCTTTCAGTCCGCCTTTTGCCAGTTCCTCCTGGTCGCCGCCGATGCTGAGAATACGTTGCAAATCTCCGCTGAAAGCGCCCATTACATCATCGAAAAGATCCCATGTCTTCACGCCGAGCGCCTCGCGGGCATAGAAGACAATCCATGGATCCGGAGTTTTAAATCGCGTAAGGTCGAGCAGCCCTTCATCCACCACGGCAAGAGTATAGGTCATTGCCTTTCCATCAGCCTCTTTCACGGCGATGGAGGTCTCCTTACCTGGCGAAAATTCGCTGCTCATGCTGATAACCGGTTTTAGATGTGTTCCGGGGTTTTCCACTGGAATTGCGATAACGCCATAAAGGCGGATTGGCAAATCGTTCTTTGTTTGCGCATGAGGCTGGATGAGGGTAACGTAAGCGTAACAGTTTGGCGCCATTGCTTCAGTGGCGTCGAAGGCGATATCGGTTGAGCCTTTTGTGGTTGGAACCCAGAATGATTTTATAACTGATGTTCCGGTTTCGATGGTGACCAGCGCCCTGCCATCGGGTGAAGTTGGCAGGGTGAGTTTAACCTTTTCTCCTACCTTATACTTTGGTTTGTCGGTTGTTAGCGTGAGCATTGCCGCTGCCTGCTTTTCGCCGCCCGGCATTCGAAAGTAGCCGGGCCAGTCAACATAAACTACCTTCCCTGCGGCATGACCCGAAGCCCGGTCGGTCACCTTGATCAGGTAACGTCCCCAGGCGTCATGTTCAGTTTGAAAAGTATAGGTGGCGCGCCCGTTGATAGTACGTACCGATGCAGAATCCACAGGGCGGTTGTATGCGATTGAAATGAAATCGGCTGATCCCTTTTCCGAATCATCCCACCACCAGCGCCATTCGAGTTTATAAACTTCTACCTTCATGGCGCCTGATGAAACCGGGTTTCCTTGTGCGTCAATGTTCAGCAGATCAATGGAATATTGTTTGTCTGTATAAAGAACCCGGTCGCCGCCGGTTGCCTGCGGAACCTTGAGCCCTGCATAAGATGAGTATGGATAATATGGTATTGTGAAGCGGTCAATGCTGAAATCGCCGCCATCTTCAAAAACCGTGGTTTCAAAGCTGGCTTTAAGGGCTCCCGGTGCGATATTGGTAACATGGATTTTAGGTTGAATCATTGTAGCGCCATTTTCATCGAGCCGCCCGTCAAAAATGGTGATGTTTTCCGGCGCAAAACCTACCGTAGGATTATCAAAAACGTATCCTGGGTAGTTTGTAAAAGCTGTGACTGACTTTGTGAGCGTGAGCGTCACGTTTGCCTTGAGGTTGCGGGCGGTTGCTCCGGTTAACCATGACGCCTGTAGAACAGCCGGTGGAATTTTGTCGCGGATCAGCCGGTCGGTTTTAAAATCAAAGAGTATCTTCAACCTGTTTGGTTTCACCGTTTCGATCTTCAATGTTTTCCGGAATTCGGCGTTGCCAACAGTCACCTTCGCCTGCCAGTTGCCCGTAGGCGCATCCCACGAAGTGGCAGTTTTAAAATTGTAAAAGCCGTTGACTGATGAGCTCCTGACGATTCTGTTGATCATTTGCCCCGAAGGATTGAATAAGGAGAGGGAAACCGGGTGATTTTTTGGCAATTTGTTTGTTTTATCTTCAAGAATAAAGGAAAGGAAGATCGAATCGCCGGGGCGCCACACGCCGCGTTCGCCATAGATGAAGCCCTTAAGCCCTTTCTGAACGGGTTCGCCGCTCACATCGAACATGCTTAGCGAAAGCGACTTTCCATCGGCGAGTTTCAGGTAGCCGGATTGGGCGCCGTAACGCGCCACTACTACGAATGGCGCATGTTTTACGGGTATGACGGCAATGCCTTCGCCGTTGGTTTCTCCCCTTGCGATTGGCTGAAGCTGGAAGTTGAAAAATTCAATGCTTACTCCGGCAAGTGGTTTCGCTGTCACAATATCGGTGATGAAGATATGCCAGGCGCCGTCGGAGCCTGATTTGGCAACCATTCCCAGGTCGGACGCCAGCACGTTCCGGCTGATGGTTTTATTGAAAAAATATGATGCTTTGCAGGGATCTTCCCGCTCTTCACAATGGAAATTACGCCAGCCGCCATCACGGTAATCATCGTCGTAATAGTTGCTGTACCATCCCCAGTCCTGTTCGTTTTCCTGCTCCGGGTTGCCCATTGCCACCATCCCCGGATCGTATTTTAATACAGTGTCGGAACCGCTGCAAGGGTAAGTTGAATAAGCCTGTTTGAAACTAAGGATTATCGAATATATGGCTCCGGGTTCGGCTTTCATCAGTGTGGAGAGGTCAATAGAATAGCGGTTCCAGTTTCCACGGTCGGCGACGCCGTTCAGCGGTATGGTTTTATTCAGCGCGATTCGTCCAACCCTTGCCAGCTCACTGTTTCCCGGAAGGTCGTTGACCTGAAGAAACTGAAGTATATTTTTTTCAAAGATGCGCACCACGCGGATGTTAACGGCGCTAAGGTTTACAGCTTCGAAAGGCAATAACATTCCGTTTGATGTGGGCATGATTACGCCATCGCCCACAAACCGCACGTTTGGTCTTTTATCTGAGATTGTTACATCCCCGGTAATCCGTTTACCAAGTTCCTTCTGATTGATATTTCGAATAGATGGCTCCAGAGTGAAACTTACTTCGGAAAACTGCACTGCTATGCAGGATTGTTCTATGGATAGGTTCTGCGCTGAGAGCGCCATAAAGTCGCCCAGGGCTGGGATTTCCACGTTCATGTCGCCGGCGCTTTCCGAATCAATGGGCGATCCGTCCCATGCAATCTTCACAGTTCCGGACGACTTGCCTCTCCTCACCGAATCAACCCGGAAAAGGTGTTCATTCTTCTTCCTGTCATGCGTCCATGAAATGGGAAGCGACTGACCATCCTGTGTTGCGGTAAGTACTGTTTCGACTTGCTGAAGGTCGGTTTCGTCGGAAGTGAAAAGGGTTCCGGCGACGTATTCCCGCGAGAGGTCTGAATGTGAATATGCTGTATGGTTATCCACCTTCACTTCGATTACCTGTTTCATGGTCCGGAACTGAAATTTCAGAGTGTTCAGAGAATCAGGGATTGAAATAAGTTTTGAAATGGCAAATTCCACCAAATAAAGCCGGTCATGAGGAAGAGGTTGATCGGGATTGAAGGCGATGGTGCGGCAGTCAATCCAGGTGGCTTGCCCTTTGATTTCCGGCTTAAACCTGAATAAAGATGCTTCAATAGTTTTTCCGATAGATGACGAATCGGCAAAGTCTTCGGCGAGTCGCACTTTAATTGTACTTTGGGTTGAAATATTGCCTGAAGTGAATGCCTGGACATATTCCCGGAATGCAGGATTTACCCTAAGCATAATTTCCTGCTTATTTCTTTCGCGGTGAGCAAGGTAAAGCAGTGCGCCGCAGAACAGGATAATTGCAGCGATGGGGAGATACGGAATATTTTTTTTCATAAGCCTCTTGGATTTTTATGGCAGATTATCTTTTCAAAGATAGGACATTGAGACCACATTGGTAATTCTATTTTTTGTCAGAAAAAAAATAAAAAGCGCGAACCAGGAAACAGTAAGACCCTAAGTTCGCGCTGAAATAATCCGATAAAAAAAACCGACAGGTTCACGGCTTTGTGAACCTATCGGTTTAGAGTATCATGGATTAATAATCGGTTAATACCTTTTTTTGAATCCGCCGGTGCGTGATTTGTCGCCATAACCGCCGCCGCCGCCGCTACCGCCGCTACCGCCGCTGTTGCTTCCACCGCCGCCGCCGCCGCGTGAAAAGTTGCCGCCGCCGGAGGAGGGTTTGCGATCAGTTCTGGGTCTGGCTTCCGAAACGGTCATAACTTTACCGTCAAATTCGGCGTTGTTTAATTCTTCAATGGCTTTGGCTGCCTCTTCATCATTTTCCATTTCAACAAAGCCAAATCCTCTGGATCTCCCTGAGAAATTATCGGTGATAACTTTAGCTGACTTAACGGCTCCATACTCAGCAAATGCTTGTTTCAGATCCTCGTCATTGATTCTGAAACTCAAATTTGATACAAAAATGTTTTTCATGCGTTGTTTTATTAAGTGATTAATTTGTGATTTGTGATTTTAAGCTTCAATCACTGAAAGAAACCGGCGACGAAACAACTGCTTAGAGGAGATAACGACTGAAAGGTTTGCCTTGTGGACTTATGAATACTCAAAAACTGGTGCAAAGATAGGTAATTTACCGGAGCTGACAATATTTTTTATGGAGTTACAGCAAAGGGGGTTGTTCACTTTTTGTCGGCGAATCTAACGGTAGTTAATTTTAAATCAACATTATCCGGCGTTCCGTTATGTTTATAACGATACCGGGTAACTCCTATTCCTGGGACGAAGTCAATAAGCGTTTCATCTGGTATTGTGGCATACCTTAGCGTAAACTGCCCTATAGGATTTATAAACTCCATTATTTTCAAAGGAGTGGGATCAAAATTTGTTTTTTCAGTAACATACCATGCGTACAAACTGTCGGGGCGGGTAAGCTGGAAAGTTTCGCCGAATGCAAATCCTGCCTCCAACGGGAGCTGAAGCATCAATTCCGATTCCTGCACAAGTCCGGTAAGGGCGTCGGCAGAATCGGAAAGGCGATTGCCTACAGAATCAATTCGGTTTTCTGCAATCCGGTAATACCGATTATGACCCGACTGAAGGATGCCCCATTCTGACGGTTCCCAGTCAACGCCTGCCAGCAGATCATCGGGAAAGCCCTTGAGGATATACAAACGCAGGGCGCCGCGTTCTATAACACGGACCACCATAGTTGCCGATCTTTCCTGCCTTCCATTGCAGACGCCGCCATAAACCCAAAGGTTGCCATTTTCCAGAGGCCAGGCATTTTTTGTCAGGTTTTTCCGATGATCAACCTGGCAGGCATTAAGCATAATGCCCGCGAAAAGAGCAAAAATTATATATCTTTTCATTTCAATTGTATTTAGATTGTACAAGGTACATTATAAAAACTGCATATCCGCTTTAAACAAGTTGATCGTTCTGAAGGTTCATTTAATCTTTTACATCTATAATCATTTCATTCCTTCGGGATTTGGCAACAAATCAACATTTTATCTACTCGAAGTTTTTATAAACCCCGAAGGGGTGGAATGATTATAGAACGAATTGAAAGACTCGTGTTAAACCCCGAAGGGGTGATATTTTTCTTCATAATACCTGCTATATGCAAACTTATTGGCAACTTGTTCTAAGCAGATAAGCAGTTTGAGGCAACCTCATGTAAACCCCTATTTGTTTTGTACCTTTGTACGGTTGCATGTTTCTCTATAATATGGAAGTTTTTATTATCCACTTCAAAATTACCATTAAAATTGAAATATGCAGTTTTTTTATTCTATTATTTATTTGAATATCTGTTATTTAATTAGTTTCCGAGCCGGAGGATGACGGTAATCGCCAAAAATGGAAAATCAATGACAGATATTTTATTGCAGAATACACTCACCACATTTACGCATAATGAAAATATCCATTATCACCATCACTTATAATAGCGAAAAAACTCTCCGCGACACCATTGAATCGGTTTTGAGCCAGTCGTACAAGAACATCGAATATATAGTTGTAGATGGTAAATCGAAAGATGGCACCTGCGATATTATCCGCTCTTATGGTAATCGCATAACACAGTTTGTTTCGGAAAAAGACAACGGGCTATATGATGCATTAAACAAAGGAATCAGGCTCGCGACAGGCGACGTGGTAGGTTTTTTACATTCCGACGATATTTTTGCTTCTACCGAAACCATCAAAATGATTGCCGAAGCCTTTACAAAATTCAAGGTTGATTCGGTTTATGGCGATTTGGTTTATGTTGATCAGAATGACACTGATAAGATTATCCGTTTCTGGCGTTCCAGGAAATTCTCGCGCGGCAGGGCGCTAACCGGTTGGATGCCCCCTCATCCAACTTTTTATGTTAAACGCGAAGTATATGAAAAATATGGCAGTTTCAACACGAGTTTCAGGATTTCTGCCGACTATGAATCAATCCTTCGTTTTCTGGTGCGGTTCAGGGTAAGCGCTTTTTATATACCTTTGGTACTTATTCGTATGCGCGTTGGGGGTGAAAGCAATAAAAGCGTTAAAAATGTAATCCGGAAAAGCCTTGAAGACATTCGCGCCATGCAAATCAATGGATTAATTTCCTTTGCCGCGCTCTTTAATAAGAATGCTTCAAAATTCAAACAATTCATGCCGCCTGAATGGGTAAACCGCCAAATATAAATCTTTGAAATTCGGATTATGAGCATTGCTGATTCATTGCATAAAATCTTACAAACAGCCGGGAAAAACGAAACGCTGTTTCTATTGGCAGCATTTGCAGGAAGCTACATTATTTGCCTTGTCTTAATCCCAGTTATCATCAAATTATCAACCCGGTATAACCTGGTGGATAAACCCAATGAACGGAAAGTACATAAGGTTCCAATCAGTCGCCTCGGCGGGCTTGGAATTGTTATTGGATTGCTGTCAACCTCAGCATTGTGGTTTATTTATGGCAATAGCGTCCTTCTGTTTCATCTGTTGACCGGTATCGTAATCCTCATGATTATTGGGATTGTTGACGATTTACGCGAATTGTCGCCAAAAGTCAAATTTATGGGACAGATCATTGCAGCGATTTTCCTCGCCCATGCAGGACTGCTGATTGATAATATGTTTGGCATTTTCGGGATAACCCAATTGCCAGTTGTAATCCAGTATCTGCTTACCCTTTTTATTGTTGCAGGCATTATTAACGCTTTTAATCTGATTGACGGCATTGACGGACTTGCGGGAGGACTTGCTCTGATTGACATGACAGGTTTTTTCATCATATTCTTCCACTCCGGCGAATTAAGTTTTGTTTTTATTACCGCTTCCACCGCAGGAGCGTTACTGGCATTCCTGAAATACAATTACCATCCCGCCCGGATATTCATGGGCGACACCGGGTCAATGATCCTGGGGTTTCTGCTTGCGGCGGCTGGAATAATGGTATTGGTTATAAGCAGGGGACAGACTTCTAATTTTCAATACAGCGAAGCGGCTATTATAGTTTTCAGCATATTCCTGCTACCTGTTTATGATACGCTGCGGGTTTTTACAGGCAGGATGATTAATAAAAAGTCACCTTTCAGTCCCGATAAAACACATATCCACCACATGCTGATGCAAACCGGGTTTAATCACCCAAGATCAGCCAAAATATTATATACGGCAAATATCGTTATCATTGCCACCGGTATTTTAATGCGTTCACAACACCTGTCGCTGGTAGCCCCATTGCTGCTTCTCGAAGTTATCCTCTTTTCTGAGTTTTTGACTTTGTATAAACTTATAAAAGCATGGTTCAAGGGACGTAAACTAAAGAATAAAGCTCTTAAAATGCAGGTTTACAACAGGCTGCTGCTGGATAATATTGAAGAAAAAGATGGATAAAACCAATAGAACCACGATCTTCATTGTTGAAGATAATGAAATGTTCGCAGAAACTCTGCGGGTTTCACTGGAAATTCAAGGATATACCGTTTACTCTTTTCGCTCGGGCGAACAGATGATCTCATCGTGGGAAGAAGATCCTGATATTATTTTGCTTGACTTTTATATTGAGAGTCCGAATAACGTTGCCATGAACGGGGATAAAATTCTGAGATTTATCCGTAGGATAAGCAAAAGTCTCCCGGTTGTAATGCTGACTTCAAATTCCGACATTGGAGCAGCCACCTCGACGCTGAAGCAAGGCGCGGTAGATTTTATCCTGAAAGACGAGGATCTTCCGGTCAATCTGGAAAAATCAATACATCAAATACTCGACGCTACAAAATTACGTCGGGAAATGGCAATGAATAAGGTCAAAATCAAAAAGTACCGGCAGCATTTTCTCGTAATTTGTTTGCTGATAGCTCTTGCAGGTATAATCCTATTGTGGTTATCTGCATAATGTATTTGGAAAATATTTCGGTGGATGAAACTAATCGCGCTTATTACGGCACATAAAAATGAAGCCCAGATCAATCGTTTGATCAGCGCTATGGCTCATCCTGATATTTCAATCTATATTCATATTGACAAAAAAAGTCAGATTAAAGCGACTAACCTTCTGCCTGAAGCGCGAATTATCCAAAAATCAATACGCGTTGACTGGAGCGAATTCAGCCAGGTTGAATCAACTCTCAACTCCTTAAAAGAAATCGTTGACAATGAACCTGATTTCGATTATATCTCGTTAATCAGCGGGCAGGACTATCCCATTATGCCTTTGGATGCAATTATTTCATTTTTGACCGAAAATTCCGGTAAAGAATTAATCGCATTTAACACCATCAATCAAAAGGGATGGAATAAAGCGCAAATCCGCTATGAGCGTTTTTATTTTAATTCCTATAAAAATCAATTCATTAAGTTCACAGGTAGTATTATTACCTTTGTTTGTGATAAGCTCCGCTGGAAACGAAGGTTCTACAATGGAATGGAACCTTATGGCGGTTCGTCATGGTGGACTCTTTCAAAAGATTGCATATTACATATTCTGAACTACACTGAAACCCACAAAGGATTATTAAGGTTTATGAAGAAAACCATTCATGCCGATGAAATTCTTTTTCAAACCATTATTCTGAACACTGCATTTAAAGACCGTGTTGTTAATAATAATTACAGATATATTGAATGGGAAAAATTTGAAGGAAATGCCAATCCCAACATTTTAACGAGTAATGATTACCATAAAATTATCAATTCACAGATGCATTTTGCGCGTAAATTCGATATTAAAAAAGATGAAAAAATTCTGAATCTGATTGATGATTACCTGAATCGGGAAAAAGGATGACTATGCTATTTTCTTTTTTTTAAGTATATTTGACAGGTTCTAAAATTGATGAAATAATTTGTGTCTTTGCTGAAAATGGTATAAATCACACAACTAAAATCTGATAAAAATGAAAACCGGTATGAAATTATTAGTTTGGCTGCTATTGGGATTATCTGGCATTTCAATACTGTCAGTCTCATGCAAAAAACAAAGCGAGGATGTTCCTCCCGAAGTTGTAATCACTTCAATGACCGATTTAAAAGTCGACCCTTCATTCACTTTCCGAACAAGTCAGGATGTGAATATTAAAATTCTTATGCTTGATAACAATAACGACCCGGTGAAGGGAATGCGTGTGGATGTTTATACCGACCTTCCCGAAAACGGAGGGGCTAAGATGATTTGCGGGATTACCGACGCCGGGGGATTATTTGAAGCAGATTATAAAGTTCCGGTTTATATGAAAAGCGTTGCCATTGTTACAACCGCCATAGGATTTGTGAATATGCAAACTGTGAATCTTGTCAACGGCAAGGTACAATGTACACTTGGCGGAAAAACTACTGTGGCGGCAACCAAAAGCGGCGGGGATGGTATTTTTAAAAGTACAAACAGCGTTTTTGTGCCAATGGGTACATATAACAGCAATGGCGTGCCAAACTACCTCGCCACGCCAAATGATATTGTTGATGCGGCGATGCTTCAGGATATCAACGCCACTTTGCCGGAGTATATCAATGCGACTGTGAGTCATCCCCAATATTTTACTTCAACCAATGAATCCAATATCGTGCTTGATGAAGCGTGCAATGTTTGGGTAACCTTTGTTCATGAAGGCGCAGGGTACAGAAACGTTTTGGGTTATTATAAATACAATACAAATAATCCGCCCGCATCAATCGCAAATATTGACTCAGTTCATATAATATTTCCAAACGTTTCTTTTGCCAATAGCGGAGGAGGTCTCTATTCTGGCAACAGGGTACATTTGGGCGTTTTTGCTCCCGGAACAGAAATAGCGTGGGTTTTAATTGCCGACGGGTTTAGAAATGGTATAATTACCAATGGCAATTGGATTTTATATTCCGATAAGCAGTTAAATCCTGAAGCCACCGCAAATAAAAAGCAACACACTATTTTATGCAATGATATTGGCAGAGGGAAATTTCTTCTGAGTTTTGAAGACCAAAGACGCGACGGGAGCACTGATAACGATTTTAACGACGCCATTTTTTATGTCACTGCCGATCCTATTCAGTCGGTGGTTACCGCAAATATTCCATTGCCAAACTATACCCAAACCGATACCGATGGCGATGGTATTTCCAATGCTTTTGATGATTACCCGACCGACGCCGCCAAGGCTTTCAATAATTATTACCCCACAAATACTACATACGGAAGTCTCGCTTTCGAGGATCGCTGGCCCGAACAGGGTGATTATGATATGAACGATATCGTTGTTGATTACAATTTCAATCAGGTTACAAACGGACAGAACAAGGTGGTTCAGATTAATGGAAAGTACGTACTCCGGGCAATGGGAGCAGGATACAAGAATGGTTTTGGAATACAGTTACCCGTTCCTCCTTCAGCAGTTTCAAGTGTTACAGGCAGCCACTTAACCGATAATTATATCGTAAATTCAGCAAATGGAACCGAAGCTGGCCAGTCAAAGGCTACCATAATATTATTCGACAACGGATATACGGCGCTTGCTCATCCCAACGACCAGTATGTTGGCGTGAACACATCGCAAGGATGTATTTGGGTAACGCCCGACACACTCTATGTAAGCATATCACTTTCCGCGGCAATTGATTTAAGCGCAATGGGAACGCCTCCATACAACCCGTTTATTATAGTGAATAAAACCAGAGGCAGGGAAGTTCACCTGATTAACCAGGCTCCTACCGATCTTGCAGTCGGATCTTATTTTGGCACATACCAGGATAACAGTAATCCGGCTTCAGGCAGATATTATACCACTGCAAACAACCTGCCCTGGGCGTTTGATATCATTGATAAATTCGACTATCCTTATGAGAAAACACCGATACTTAAAGGATTCCTGAAATTTGTTCCCTGGAGCGTTTCGTCCGGGTCGTCATATTACGATTGGTTTCAACCCATAGCGGGTTACCGGGACCAGCAATTTATTTATAGTCATTAAATCTGCCAATGGCAATTCGAACCGTATTTGGAAACAGAGAGAGTCGCGATAAGAAGTCGCTTGCGAACAAAGATTACTATAAGACTCTTGTAGAAAATAAAAAAGAGTCAACATTTCTTGCTGATATTGATGGCGACCTGTTTCTTCTCAACAAAAAAGCGCAATCGTTAACGGGATATTCCGAGGATGAAATCAGAGATTATCACCTCAGAGATTTGTTTGTCACCCTTAAAGATGTTGAAAATCCGTTTGACGTGCGGCAATTTTCAGAATTTACCACCCGATTGTTCCTCGTTGACGTCAGACGGTATCTCATAGCGGTAATGATTGACTTCAAAGAAATTGAAGGTCAGAAGTTCCTTGTAACGTGTGTTCCCGTTGAGGAAAAGGAGAAAGCGCAAGGCACGCGGGATGTGCAGATAAGAAAGCAGGATGATCAATTGACTTTGTCGCAACCTGTTGCCTCAAATGATATTTCCGGACGATGGACAATAGATTTTGAACACAAGGTAAGAACCTTACTAAACAACATGCTTGGATTTGGCTCTATCCTTGTAAAGGAGCCGGTTGTGTCAAAAGATAAAAAGTTACTGGTTAATATTGAATCAATCATAAAAAGCGGGAACCAGCTTAAAACTCTCTTTAACAAAATAAGCATAGGCGAAACAGATTCTTATGAGGTTACCCGCACGCCATGCCTCATCGCCCCGATTCTGAAAAAAGCGCAGATATTACTGGACCCCATTGCCCGACAAAATAATATGGGGATTCAGATCACGCAACCAGAAGATATCACCGTTTTTACTGATGAATTACTTCTTGTGGAACTCATCAAATTTCTGCTGACAAAAGCGCTTCAATATACAAGGAACGACAAGGTTTTTGTGGATGTTACGATTGACGCGATTTCTGAAAAGGCGGTGATTAATATTGACAATCTGGGGCAGGACATTCCACAGGGAATCATCAATTATATAAAGAGGGAGAATCCCAAACGCCTGTACGACCTTAACAACCCCGTTTTATCCCAGAGTCCGGAAATAAAGGCGATATTGAATACCCTGAACCAGATTGATGGAAAAATCGGCTTCTCAACTGGCAAACTGATGGGGGAAATTGCGCAAATCACGTTGCCAGTGGCGCCCGGAACTGAAAACATGGATGATCTTTCTCAACTTGAACAAAGTATCAGGGAAAGATCGTTGAATATCCTTATCGTTGAGGATGACAAGTTCAACGCCTCGATCCTTTTAATATACTTCGAGAATATCTCAACCGTTTCAACCGCATTCTCAGGCAATGAAGCGTTGAACATCATGGAGGTTTTTTACAACAAAGGCATTATTTTTAACGTGGTGATTATGGATATCGGGTTGCCAAAACCCTGGGACGGCATATTGTTAAAGGCGGAAATGGAAAAAAGGTGGCCCGAATACCAGAATATTCCCTTCCTTGCACAAACCGCTTTTACCGCCAAAAGTTTCACCGACCGTATCGCCGAAAATAAGTTTCAGGGATATTTGGTGAAACCCATCAATCGCAGCGATATACTACGCTTTATTCACAACGCAACAAGTTAAGGGAGTACCTCTGCTTAGGCAAGACACTGTATATCTTGCTGTTGTGCTTAGCAGCGCTTCTCCCCTCCCTTTTCAAGGGAGGGGTTGGGGGTGGGTAAATTGACTGCAAACCTTTCTCATAGACTTTTCGGAGTAGGCTCATATTTGATTATATTTGTTTCGATTTAACCAGGGGAGAATATCATGATTGTTTCATCATCCGTTTTTTTTTTCAAAAATCGTTTTTTCATATTTCTCATTTTTATAGCCTTTTCTTATCTTACTTCATGCATCCCTCAGAAAAATCTCCTTTTAATGCAATACGATAAACTCATTGACAGTACCTATGCCACTACTTTCAAGGGGAAAAAATTCGAAGACACTATCTACAGGATTCAACCAAATGATTATTTGTATATCAGCATCACCTCGGTTGATAAACAAATAACCCAGTTTGTAGAACCTGTGGCGGGAATAAATTATCTGAACAGTGAAAACCAGGCGCTTGTGGGATATCATGTGTATGACGACGGAACCATTTATTTCCCCTACGTCGGGTTAATCCATCTTGGAGATTTAACCATCAGACAGGCGCGCGACACTATGAAAGTACATGTTAACAAAATTGTGGGACGTTGTAGAATTGAATTGGTGCTGATAAATAATACCGTATATATGCTCGGTGAGTTTATAAAGCAGGGTACTTATAACATGACGCGGAACAAACTTTCAATATATGAAGTAATCGCGCTGGCAGGAGGTTTAACTGACTATGCCAGGCGAAACAAAATCAAAGTCCTTCGAAATGAACATGGCGAAAAGAAAATGTACGTTATTGACCTTAGAAGCGGCAACCTGATTGGGAAAAACATGTTTTATGTTTACCCCAACGATGTGATATATGCCGAGCCGATGAAAGCCAAAGCCGTTGGCATCACGCCAACCTTTTCATTATCGCTGCTTACAACCATTGTTACTCTCGGCATATTAGTTTTAACAATATTTAAATAGAAAACTGTGGGGAAACCAGGTCCGGGTTTTAAGGGCGGAATTGATTTCAAAAGGGTATTGAATAAATACCTGAAAAACTGGTACCTGTTCGCCATCGCTTTAATTATAGCCTATCTGTTCGCGATGATACAGAACAGATATGTCGTCCCAATCTACAGTCTCTCCACTTCGGTGCTTATTGAAGATAAAAGCAATAAATCGGTACTCGACCAGCGCGGCTCCTTTTCCGCCGACCCGCTTTTTTTAAATTCAAAACTGATAGATAACCAGATAGCAATTCTGAAAAGTTTTTCGCAGGTCAAACTGATTATTGAACATCTTGATTTCAATATCTCCTATTACGCCATGGGCAAATATACCTGGGAGGAAATTTACAAACAGTCGCCTTTTTTTGTCAGGTTTGACGAGAAACACAAGCAGTTGAAGTCACAACGGTTTGACCTGAAGTTTGTGGCAAATGACAAGTTTCAGATATGGGCTGAAAATGTGGCGTCCTTTAAAGATCCCAAAGCCTACCGGTTCAACGAACAAATTGAGGGCAATGGTTTTTCCTTTTCCATTCAGCTTAAAGATAGTATCCAGCCTCAGGATTACTTCGGGCAGGTTTATGGTTTTTTGATCAATGACCTTAACCAACTTACCAGCCAATACCGCAAAAAAACAAATATTACTTCCGACAATGGAACGTCGGTAATAGTTATATCTTCTTCAGGTCCGAGCAAGGAAAAGGAAAAGGACTATCTCAATGAGTTAACCCGGATTTTTTTAACGACCAACCTGGAAAAGAAAAACAGGATCCTCACCAGCACCATTGAATTTATCAACAGTCAATTGCTTCAGATGGGAAAAGATCTTGACTCGGCAGAGCAACGTCTTGAAGAGTTCAGAAAGACCAACAAATTCATGCAGCTTTCTACCAAGTCAACCGCCTTACTCAGCGACATGAACACCGAGTCGAAAAACCGCGCCAATTTTCTTGCCGATCTCAAATACTATGAATACCTTTTGGATTACATCCAGACACATAAGTCTTTCGAGGACGTAATGATGCCTTCAACGGTTGGGCTAAGCCTGCCGCTTTTTTCCGACCTTATTTTAAAACTTTCTACGGTAAGCCTTGAAAAAGAAGACCTGATCGCCAATTCTTCACGTCAGAATCCATATATCCAGACGCTGGAGGAACAAATGGTTAACATGAAAACCGCACTGCTTGAAAATATGCGCAGCATTATCCAAACCACAAAGATAAAAATTGATGATATTGACAAGCGGTTGAAGGACAAGGACGCCGAATTTTCCACACTTCCCGGCATTGAACGGGAATACCTCGAAATTGAAAGAAAATACAATGTGTTCAATACTTTGTATGATTTTCTGCTGAGGCGAAAATCGGAGGTCGAAATTCAACGGGCAGCCAACACGCCCGACCATGAAATCGTGGACTATGCCGGCGACACTGGAATTACTATCGTTTCTGCCAGCCCCACAACGGCTTTTGTAAATGCTTTTATCTGGGCGCTGCTCCTGCCTGCGGTTTTCCTGTTTGTGGTTGTGCTTTTGAACAACAGAATTATGTCGCAGGATGACATTGAGGCAATAACAGATGTTCCGGTAATTGGAACTCTTATCAGAAATACCGACAAACGAACCGGCAAAGTACTACTCCATATAAATTCCTTCTTCACGGAAATACTGAGAATTATTAAAATCAAGATTAACCTGGATCCACAGAAGGGCGAACAGGTAATTATGGTAACCTCCGCAATCATTGAAGATGGGAAAACTTTTGTGGCAATCAATCTGGCGTCAATCTACGCGCTTGCCGGAAAACGCACCTTGTTGCTTGGTTTTGACCTGCAACGCCCCAAGATTGCCGAAGCGTTCAACCTCAACAGAAATGATGGCGTTACCAACTATTTAATCAATGATATTTCCGTGGATGAGGTCATTCAACGAACCTTTACGAAAAATCTGGATATTCTGCTTTCCGGTCCAATTCCTCCAAACCCCGATGAATTGATAGAATCGGAGAAGACCCGGCGACTGTTTACCGAACTGCGCAAAAGGTATGAATTTATTATTATGGACACCCCTTCCATCGGTTTCGTCGGCGACGCCTTTCTGCTCAACCGTTTTTCCGACGTCACGCTGTTTGTTGTTCGGTACAACCATTCAACAAAGAAACAATTTATCAAGTCCATCGGCGACGCCGTTGAAAATAAAATGAAGCGGTTGTTTATTGTCCTAACCGATGTGAAACAAAATATTAAGATTCACGACATTGATTTTAAGAGTGAAGAACACCGGCGGCGGTATTTTATTGCCAGGCTCTTTGTTGTGGCGAGAAAGGCTGTAATTGAAGTTATCAGGAAGTTTTAGGAAAAAATAATATGGGTATAAAAATTTCGGCTAAAGCCTTGATTGTAGCTGGCATTTTTGATCCTCCAGCTAAAGCTGGAGGCAATTCAAGCTGGCAATTCAAAAGCTGGAGGCAATTCAAAAGCTGGAGGCAATTCAAAAGCCGGAGGCAATTCAAAAGCCGGAGGCAATTCAAAGCTGGCAATGCATGCCAGCTATATCTTGAATTGCCAATAGCTTTAGCTATTGGATCGAATGACAACAACTCACATTGGCTTTAGCCAAAATTGCAAAGAAGCGAATTAAATAATAAAGAACCTAAAAACCCAGCCCCTAAGCGGTTGAATAATTTGAAAATTATGAATACACCAAATAGCGACTTCTCTCCAAATATCCTCCCCGACGAATGGACAATGATCCTTCGCCCCAAACGTAATCTGCTGGATGTAAACCTGCATGAACTGTGGCAGTACCGCGACCTTATCATGCTGTTCGTGAAACGCGATTTTGTCTCCAAATTCAAACAAACTATTTTGGGTCCGCTTTGGTTTATTATCCAACCATTGCTTACAACCATCATGTTTACCATCATTTTCGGAAACATCGCCGGAATCCCCACCAACGGAATCCCGAAAATGCTGTTCTATATGGCTGGTATTGTTGGTTGGACCTATTTCTCAACCTGCCTGAACGACACTTCACAAACGTTCATCAAAAATGCCTCAATTTTTGGAAAGGTCTATTTTCCAAGACTCGCGCTTCCTATTTCAGTTGTGATTTCAAACCTGGTGAGCTTTGTAATCCAGTTCGTATTTCTTTGCTTTTTTCTTGCCTATTTTATGATAAGAGGATCAGACGTCAGCCCGAATATTCTTGTTTTATGGATTCCGTTTCTTGTTCTTCTGATGGCGGGACTTGGTCTTGGTTTCGGAATCATTATCTCCTCGCTTACCACCAAATACCGCGACCTTACTCATCTTGTCTCCTTTGGGGTTAGCCTGTGGATGTACGCCACGCCAATTATTTATCCTTTGTCGGAAATTCCCGAAAAATACCGGCTTTACGTTCTTGCCAATCCCATGACCCCGGTGGTGGAAACTTTTAAAACTGCTTTGCTCGGCGTCGGACAGATTAACTACTTTCACCTTCTCTATAGCTTTTGTTTTACCATTGTCCTTCTTGCCGTGGGAATCATCATCTTCAACAAAGTTGAGAAGACCTTCATGGACACTGTTTAACGATTTACAGGTAAATTTACTATTTCATTAAGCGAAAACTTTTCAAAATGCCGCATGTTGTTATAAAACTCGAAAACGTATCCAAGCAATACAGGCTGGGAAATGTAGGAACCGGAACTTTAAGTCATGATCTGAACCGCTTTTTTGCAAAAGCGCTTGGAAAGGATGACCCGACGATGAAAGTTGGGGTGTCGAACCGGCTTGATACCGTGGATGGCCGCTATGTGTGGGCTTTGCAGGACATCAACCTCGAAATCTGCGACGGCGAGGTACTCGGAATCGTTGGAAAAAACGGCGCCGGAAAATCAACCCTTCTGAAACTTATGTCGCGGGTTACTTCTCCTTCCACGGGGGAAATTAAAATTAAAGGGCGAATTGCCAGTTTACTCGAAGTTGGAACCGGCTTTCACCCCGAACTTACCGGTAAAGAAAATATTTATCTCAATGGCGCCATCCTCGGAATGACCAAAAAGGAGATAAGTTCCAAATTCGATGAAATCGTAGAGTTTTCGGGCGTTAAAAAATATGTTGACACACCGGTAAAACGCTATTCTTCGGGCATGTATGTGCGCCTCGCTTTTGCCGTTGCCGCTCATCTCGAACCGGAAATCCTGATTGTGGATGAGGTGCTTGCCGTTGGCGACGCTGAATTTCAAAAGAAGGCAATTGGAAAAATGCAGTCGGTTTCACGCAGCGGGCGAACCGTGCTATTCGTAAGTCATAACCTTACCGCCGTTGAACAACTTTGCACCAAAGGCGTTTTGATGCAAAACGGTATGTTGAATATGGAAGGGAAAGTGCATGATATAACCTCCGCCTATAAGCAAATGTCGGTGGATGAGAACGATCTGCGCAGAAGCGGCACGCGGGTCATGGAATTTCTCGAATACAAAATGACCGGGTTAAACGGCAAAGTCATTGATGAAGTTTTTCTCGGAGACAATTTTCTAATCACTGCCAATTTCAAGAGCCATGAACAGATGGATCTTTGCGACATGACCCTCGATATCAGAAATGACTCCAACGAATTTATCGGACACGTTACCAATGCCGACGATGGTTTTGAAATCCGGGACATTACAAAAGGAAATATCAAAAGCGTTTCGGTGATGGTTAAAAATATCTGTTTTTCACCGGGAACTTACTACATTTCATTATGGCTTGGCAACTCTTATGGCACCTTCGATTACATCGAAAACTGCATACGGTTTACCATTAAGCAGGGCGATACCTTCATCAGACGACCATTTCCTTTCGACAAAAGATCAAAAACAGTTCTTCAATCATCTTGGAGTTTTAAATAACAAAACAATATGGAGCAGCAACCGTTGTTGAGCGTTCTGATGCCGGTTTATAATGGCAGGGAATTTCTGAAGCCGGCTATTGACAGTGTCTTGTCCCAGACATTCAGGGATTTTGAACTCATTATTGTCAATGACGGTTCAACCGATGATACCCAGAAGATAATTGAGGCGTACCGCGATCCGCGGATTGTTGCCATCAATCAGAAAAACCAGGGAGTTGCAAGATCTCTGAACAATGGACTTGCCGTGGCGCGGGGAAAATATGTAAGGCGGCATGACGCCGACGATACTTCAACTTCAGACGCTATAAGGATTCAGATTGATTTTCTCGAATCCCATCCCGATTACATAATGGTAAGCAATCAGGTTGCTTTTATGACCGCCAGCGGAAAAATTGCCTGGAAATTTCGGATGCCGAATAACAGGTATTTTCAAAATCAACCTTTTCAGGATTTATCAATTGACGATTTCCAGCCCGACAATTCCAGTCCGGTGATTCATGCCACCGTTTGTTACAAGCGTAAAGAGGTGATTGAACTTGGCGGATATCGTACGGAATTTATTGTTTCGGAAGATAACGATTTGTGGATGCGAATGGTGGAAAAATACAAGATTGCCGTTTTGAACCAGTGTAACTATTTCGTAAGGCTGCACGGTCATTCGGCAACGCAGGTACATGCCGGAAAAATCAAGCATTTCAGGAAACTTCTTTATGAATATTCGGAACAACGGCGTAAAACCGGCTCCGACCCCATCATGCGTGGCGAACCTGTTGCTCCTCCTCCTCCTCCCGTTCAGGCAAAACAAATTGACCGCCCATCCGGAGGCAGATATTTCCGTGAAGATCTCGGATACATTTACAGGTTGACGCTGAATGCAAAAGACTGGTCTCAGATAAAAAAGATAGGCGGTGAAATTATTCGCGATGGCTGGAAAGACAGACGCACATGGAAATTATTACTTTTCCCGTTTTTTGGAGACAGAGTTATTAAATCCGGCGTAGCTTTGAAATCAGTATTTCGGGGCAAAAGCGATTAATTTCATCAACAAAAACCAGATGAATCCCAACGCTCCCTACATATCAGTAATTATACCGAATTACAACCGCGGGAATTTATTACAGGAAACCCTTGAATCGCTGTTGCAACAGGATTATCAGAACTGGGAGGCAATTGTGGTGGATGACGGATCCACTGACAGCAGCGAACTAGTCGCCAACCGGTATTCACAAAAAGATTCACGCATCAGGTTTTATAAAAGAGACCGGCAGCCGGCTGGAGCGCCTGTTTGCCGGAATATCGGAATCCGCCATTCCAAAGGCGACTTCCTTATTTTTCTCGATTCCGATGATTTGCTCAAGCCTTTCGCGCTTTCTCAGCGGGCTGAAATCATTGCAAAAAATCCCGAATTTGATTTCTGGATTTTTCCAATGCTAATTTTTCGCGAAGATCCCCAAAATACTAATGTTTTGTGGAATATTGACAATGGAAAATCCGACCTTCACCGGTTCCTGATTCTTGACGCGCCGTGGCAAACTTCCGGCCCCTTATGGCGAAAAAAAGCCGTTGAAAAGATTGGCGGTTTTACCGAAGGAGTCGCCTGCTGGCAGGATGTTGACTTTCACCTCAAAGCCCTCATCGCCGGTTTGAAGGGAAATAAATTCTATTCGCTGCCACCCGATGTTTTATACCGGCAACATGCTACTCAAAGCATAAGTCAGGGAGAGATTAGTTCGCCTGCCAAACTGATTAGCCGCAAAGAGATTTTTACCCGCCATACAACTTCGCTGATTCCGCGCATGACTTCGGAAATAAATGACGATCTCGCGCTGCTGGGCGGAAACATTGCCATTGGAGCGGCAAAGGCGCTCAACGCCGGTATTTGCCTGTCGGTAATCCGGTTTGGTCTCAAACACCAGATTTTTTCCATCGCGGTTGCCTTGAAACTCCTGCTAATCCAGCTTTTCTATTTTCTGCGGTTAAACCGGATATCGGCATTCGATGCACAAATCAAGCGAATAACCCAAAAATATCGTCAGGACTCGAACATTGGCAAACATATACTTATTAATATCCCAGTAAATGGAAACAGCCCCGGAGAATAATCCCCTCATTTCGGTTATCATTCCTGTTAAAAACGGGATTGACACCCTGCAATCATGTCTCGATGGCGTCTTTCGCCAAACTCTGAGAGACAAGATAGAGGTGATTGTAATTGATTCGGGATCCACCGACGGAACCCTTGAATTGCTGAAAAACTATCCTGTCCGCGTTCATCATCTTCCGCCAAAGGAGTTTAACCACGGCGAAACCCGGAATCTCGGCGTTCAACTATCAAAAGGAACTTTTGTTCTTATGACGGTACAGGATGCAACTCCCGCCAAAGATAACTGGATTGAGCTTATGCTGGTTCATTTCGATAATCCGGAAGTTGCCGGAGTTTGCGGTCAGCAGATCGTTCGCGCCGATTCAGATAAAAATCCGTTGCAGTGGTTTGCCCCGGCAAGCGAGGCGAAACCTGAGTTGATACAATTTAAAGATCCTTCACAATTTACAAGCCTTCCCGGTAAAAAGCAACATAATTACTGCAACTGGGATGATGTGAATGCCATGTACCGCAAATCGCTGAAAGAAAAAATTCCGTTTAAAAAGTTGATGTTTTCTGAAGATTCTCTCTGGGCAAAGGATGCGTTATCGCTAGGTTATGCCATAGTTTTTGATTCCCGCGCGCCGGTTTATCATTACCATCATCAGCAGTTCAAATTTTATTTCAAACGAACCTACATCATCCTTTATCAGAATTACAAATTTTACGATTATATCAAATTTCCGAAAAATCCTTTGATAACCGTTCCGCAGATCGTAGTGCGGATTGCCCGGAAAAAAATTCCTGTTAAACAAAAATTCCACTGGTTGTTTTATAATTTAACTCTCGTGTTCGCCGCCTGGTCGGCTGCGCTGATTTTCTCAGTGGTTGCCGGAACCCGCGGAATGAAAGGCGTTGAAGCGTCACAAAATTATTTCGTGGGATATCCGCCGCAGGGAGTTCCGGCAAAGACAAAATAAAAACTTTCAATGATGCAAACAGAAAAGCCTTTAGTGAGCGTACTCATGACCACCTACAACCGCGAGAAATATCTCGATCAGGCTGTGGAGAGCGTACTTGCTTCATCGTATAAAAATTTCGAGTTGATTATTGTTGATGATCAGTCGAAAGATCGCAGTTTAACTATTGCCGAGAGTTATGCTGAGAGAGATCCCCGTGTGAAAGTGGTTCTGAACGAAAAAAATCTGGGCGATTATCCCAACCGGAATAAAGCGGCAAGCCTCGCCAAAGGGAAGTATCTTAAATACGTGGACGCCGATGATATGATTTATCCCAATGGATTGGACGTATTAGTTGCCGGGATGGAAAAATTTCCTGAAGCAGGCTTTGGACTTGGCTCGCTTCAACAGGATAAATTTCGGATTTTCCCATTTTTACTTACGCCGGAGGAGGCTTACAAACGCCATTATTTTGAACAGCAACTGTTTCATAAAGCGCCTTTGTCGGCGATTATTCGCAAAGATGCTTTTGATGCGGTAGGTGGTTTTACAGGTCGCCGGTTTCTGGGCGATTTCGAAATGTGGCATATTCTCGCAGCCCGTTACCCCGTTGTTTTGATGCCCCACGGCATTGTATGGTACCGCGAACATGAGGAGCAGGAGATGCAGAATAACCGCACCGATTTTACCGTTCCATTCAAATATCTTAAGTGTGCCGAAGAGATGATCGTCAGCGACTCCTGCCCTCTTTCAGAGGCAGACCGGCAAAGAGCGCTTCAGAAGCTTCATTGGAACCAGGCGAGATATATCCTTGGCGTTGGAAAAAACCATTCCCGGAAAACCATGAGGGAGATGAAAAAACTAACGCCGTTTTCATATTTTCAACTATTAACATTGGCAATGAAGAAACCTGAATAACCCATGAAAACAATAGGAAACATCATCAGAATTAAACTTTTGTTCATTAAATTCCTCTTTAGCCGGATCGGACGTTTCTTCTACTGGAACCTGCGATTGTCGCAGGCTACGCTGGGGCGCGGCATTAAGATTCACTTCCCGGTTATCATTGAAGGAAATGGCAGGCTCGCTCTCGGCGACAATGTTGAACTAATGAAACGCGCAACCATTGGTTTGTCAACGGGAAGCGAGGTTATCATCGGAAACGGATCGCGTATTCATCCTTCGGCAAATATCCATGCAGGAAAAGATACTATCATCAAACTTGGCGAAAAATGTTCGGTGTTGACTCATGCCGTGCTTCGCAACGGAAAAGGAGTTGAAATGGGCAACGGCAGCTCTATATCGAGTTATTGCAATATTTTTCCAAGGGAACCGGGGTATGACGGAAAATTCATCATGGGCGCGGGATCAAACATTGGCGACAACACAATTATTGACACCAGCGATGATGTGGTGATTGGACAACTGGTTGCCGTTGGTCCTTCGTGCATTTTTTATACTCATGACCATGATTACGAGTCAAACCCTGCCGCAGCCTGGAAAGGCGGCGTTAAAACCGGAACCATCGCGATTGAGGATGGCGCCTGGGTTGGCGCGCGGGTTACGTTGCTTCCGGGAATCGTCATTGGAAAAAACGCAGTAGTTGCGGCAGGATCGGTAGTAACCAAATCGGTTCCTGCCGGTCAGATTTTTGCCGGAATCCCGGCAAAATCCATTAAAAAAATACATCCCGATGGCTGAAAGCGACCTGCCGCTGGTTTCTGTTGTAATTCCTTCATTTAATGCAGCAAAGCATATTGAAGCCACGTTGCTTTCGGCGCTTAACCAGTCATATCCCAATATCGAAATTTTTATTGTTGACGATGGCTCAGTTGATGACACACTCGAGGTAGCCGGGAAATATGTATCGGAAAGAGTAACTATCATTTCTCAAAAAAACGGCGGCGCCTGTCGCGCGCGAAACAATGGACTTAACCGGAGCAAAGGCAAATACATTCAGTTTCTCGACGCCGACGATTTGCTGAGTTCTGATAAAATCGGCGAACAGGTAAGGGAGCTTGAGATGTATCCCGACCATCTTGCCGTATGCGCAACGGTTCATTTTCGCGATGGCGTTGATCCTTTTACGGTTCCAATTCCCGACGAATCTCACTTTCTTTACAATACTGAGGATATTCCTGAATTTCTCGCCCGGTTATGGGGCGCCGACGGATTACCCTGGATGGTTCAAACCAGCGCGTGGCTCACGCCTGTTTCGTTGATTAAAGAAGCCGGCGAGTGGGATGAAACGATTCTTCTCGATCAGGATGGCGAATTTTTTACGCGCGTCATGCTTGCAGGCAAAGGGATCCGCCTGTGTGGCGGCGTGAACTATTACCGGAAATTTGTGTATGGTTCCAATGTTGCATCAAAGGCGCACAAGCCCGAAAACCTCAGAAGTAAACTCCGTGCGCTTGATTTGAAAAGCAGTTATGTTTTAAATCGTGAAGATAATCTGCGGCTCCGGCGCGCCATTGCCAGCCAGTATATGCAGGTAGCCGTTGAAGCGTATCCGATGTTCCATGAAGTATTCAGCGAAGCATGGCGAAAATGCAAATCTCAGGGGCAACCTCCGGTAATTCCAGTCCTTGGTGGAAAAACGATTGAAACCATAAAGCGCCTCCTGGGATGGAAATCAGCCAAATGGTTCAGTTTTCAATTACATAAACATTTAACAAAATAGCGGGCATGAAACGAGTTTGTATCCTCACCCAAAGTCACCTTTGCCGGAACCCCCGCGTAGTAAAGGAAGCAAGCGCTTTGAATGAAGCGGGCTACGATGTTACCATTATTACAACTTTCGCGCTCCGTAAACTCCTCGACGAGGACAAAACACTCATAAACACAAGCGAAATAAAATTTATAGGGGCAATCAACCTGATACCGGGGCAGGCTTCAAAATTGTCCATCCTGAAAAACAGGATTGTGAAACGGATAGCCGAAGAACTGGTTGCCCGCTTCGGCATTGAGACTATTTCCGCTTTGGGTTACGGATACCGGCGGAACCTGCGAATAGCCAAAGCGGAAAAAGCCGATTTGTATATCTGTCACGAAGAAATATCTACTGCGCTGGGCTGCAAGCTGATTAAAGCCGGATTTAAGGTTGCTTTCGATTTTGAGGATTGGTATTCACATGCATTTTCAGGGGAGTCGGACAAACGGCGACCATCGAAACTTATGGCGAAATATGAGCGGTTTGCCTTGAAAAACGGGTTGTTAACCTATACAACTTCGGCGAGTCTGTCCAAAGCCCTTGCCGAATTTGCAGGAGCGAAACCGCCGAATGTTTTAAATAATGTATTTCCCCTGTCGGAACGTAAAAACGACTATCATCAATATAAAGACAGAACCGACTTAGATGCGACCACAATTCATTGGTATTCACAAACCATCGGTCCCGACCGCGGACTTGAAATAGTTGCAAAGGCGCTCGCAATGGTATCCAAGCCAATAGAACTGCACCTGAGAGGAAGTATTACCGGAAATTATAAAGCCGAGTTTGGAGCGATATTCCCATTTGATAAAGGACACAAACTGTTTTTCCACGATCTGGTTCCTCATGTGGAATTGATCTCCCGGATCAAAGAACACGACATTGGATTAGCGGCAGAATTGTACGATCCCATCAACCGGAAATTAACTATCATAAATAAGATTATGCAATATCTGCTTGCCGGGATTGCCGTGATTGCCTCTGATACCGAAGGGCAAAAAGAGGTTGCGAGGCAGGCGCCTTTGGCTGTTTTCCTTTACGGACATGATTCTCCCGAACAGCTTGCTCAGCAGATCACAACCCTGGCTTCGGATCCCGAAAAACTAAGACTTGCCAAAGAAACTGCGTTACGTATTTCAGAGTCGTACTATTGCTGGGATGTTCAAAAGGTTTGGTTATTAAGTTGGATTAAGCAAATCATCTGATGAAAAAACTTCTGATAATTTCCCCCCACTTTCCCCCGGTAAATGCCGCCGATATGCAACGAGTGAGGCAAAGTCTGCCTTTTTTTGAGAACCTGGGATGGAAGGCAACTGTTGTGGCGGTTGATCCGCAGTACATCGAAATGGCGCAGGATGAAAATCTCCTGAAAACCATTCCCGAAAATATGGAAATCCATCATGTAGCAGCGTTCCCAACTCATTTAACCCGCAAATTCGGATTGGGAAACCTGGGGTTGCGGTCGTTGTGGTTTTACTGGAAATGGGGAAAACAGAACCTCAAAAAGAACAGTTTCGACCTGATTTATTTCTCAACAACTGTTTTTCCATCGTTGACAATGGGCAGGCTCTGGAAGAAAAAATATGGTATCCCCTTCGTTGTTGATATGCAGGATCCCTGGCGGAATGACTATTATCTGAAATTCAAACCCGCCGAACGACCCAAAAAATTCTGGTTCGATTATCAGTTAAACAAGCGCCTTGAAGCTTACGCCATGCCTCGCGCCGACGGATTGATTTCCGTAGCTCCCGGATATATTGAAATGCTGAAAGAGCGATATCCGGTTCTTCGTCAGGTTCCTTCGCTCACCTTGACTTTCGGCGCCGCCGATATTGATTTCAAGGTTCTCGAGTCGCTGAACATTCAAAACCGCTATTTTAAGAAAGGCGAAAACATCAACATCGTCTATGTCGGCGTAACGCCGCCGCCAATGTGGTTTACTATTCGCGCTCTCTTCAAATCGGTGAGCGATAACCGGAAAACGAATGATCATTTTAAGCGCATCAGATTTTTCTTCCTCGGAACGAGTTATGCCCCACGACGTCTCGCAGTTGAAACCGTGACGCCCCTTGCAAAGGAGTTCGGAATTGAGGATATTGTTTTTGAAGAGGTTGTAAGATTACCATACTTTGAAACGCTGACCATAATCAAAGAGGCTGATTTTGCTATTATTCCGGGAACGCAGGACGCCGATTACACAGCCTCAAAACTGTTTCCGTACATCCTGGCGAAGATCAACATACTTGCTATTTTTCACAAAAACAGTAATGTGTCAAAAATTATTGATTCACTTTCTGCCGGCGATTACATTACTTTCAGCGATGAATCGGTGGAAGAACTAAGTTTGAAGGTCGCTCCGAAAATAAAGGAGATCATCGCGAGGCTTCCTTTCCAACCCCAAACGAATTGGGAAAATTTCAGTCAGTACAAAGCGGATTTCAAAACCCGCGAGCAGGTGAAGATTTTTGAAGAGGTTTTAACGCGGAATAAACGGAAAGCGGGATGAAAGAAAAATCGTCGGGAAAAATTCGCGCCATGCAAATGGCGGCAAAATATTTGAAGCTGACAGGCGGATTTCCAATCAGGAATATTTACGGCGGCGTAGGGCAGATACTGATGTTTCACAGAGTTATTCCGGAAAATAACCGGGAGCGTATCTGGTCAAATTCATATCTCGAAGTTACAACCGGTTATTTCGAAAAGGTAATCCAATATTACAAAAAACACAATTTTGAATTTCTAAGTCTCGATGAGTTGGCGTCAAAAGGTTTCAGCCTGAAGAAAAAATTTGTGGCGTTTACTTTCGACGATGGCTTTAAGGACAACTTTTATCACGCGCTTCCGCTGATGAGAAAATACGATGTTCCTTTCAGTTTATATTTAACAACAGATTTCCCGGATCATAAATCCATTCTTTGGTGGAACACCGTTGAAGACGTCATTCTGAAGAACCATAAACTCTCCTTTGAATGGTTTGGCGCGCCGATGCAATTTCATTGTTCTTCACCGGATGAAAAAAATGAGACTTTCGGCGCGATTCACAGCCTGATACAAGAGGGAACCCAACTGACGATCAGGGAAAGGGCGCTCATGTTTTGTCAGATTTTCGGGGTTGATCCTTATGGTTCGATAAAGGAGCTTGCTTTAAGCTGGGATGAAGTGCGACAATTGAGCAAAGACAACCTGGTCGCCATTGGCGCACATTCTGTTAGTCATCCGGTGTTATCGCAACTTTCTGATGAAGATTCTTTTAATGAAATCAGTCAGTCAAAACTGAGAATTGAAAAAGAGATTGGAATGAAGGTCAGCCATTTTTCTTATCCTTTCGGAGGAAAAAAGGAGGCTTCGCCACGCGAATATGAATTTGCCCGGAAATGCAATTTTGAAACGGCGGTGACAACGGTTTCGGCAAGTGTTATGAAGTCCCATCAGACGAAATTGTTACAACTTCCGCGGATTGCTGTTGGCATGTCAATGCAGGAAGATACCTTTGATTTGCTTCGCTTTGGAGTTATTCAGATGATGCGCAGTAATGGGACAGTCAGTTTTTGATCGTAAACTTAATTTTATGAAAACCAAACTCGCAATCATCAGCAGCCATCCGATTCAATATAACGCCCCACTTTTTGCTATGCTTGCGAAATCGGAACTGCTCGACGTCAAAGTATTCTATACCTGGAGCCAGAGCCGGGAAACCCTGTTCGACAAGGATTTCGGGAAAACTATTCAGTGGGATATCCCTTTGCTTGATGGATATTCTTACGAATTTGCCGACAACGTTTCATCAAATCCTGGTCCAGGTTCATTCCGCGGAATTGTTTGTCCGCAGTTGAACCCGATGCTCAGGAATTGGGACGCCAGCGCGTTGCTCGTTTATGGCTGGAACTACCATGCCCATTACCATGCCATGAAATATTTCAAAGGGAAGATTCCGGTTTATTTCAGGGGCGATTCAACCTTGCTCGATGAAACGGGTGGCGTGAAACAGGCTATGCGCCGGTTGTTTCTCCGGTTTATTTACCGCAGCGCCGACTTTGCTTTCTACGTGGGAGAAAATAACCGGCAATATTATCTTAAACATGGTTTCCGCAACGACCATCTTTTTTTTGCTCCTCATGCCATTGACAATAAGCGTTTTGGCGATTCTTCGGGAGAAATGCGCCGCGACGCCGAAAAATGGCGAACAGAATTGGGAATCGGCGCCAATGATATAGCTGTTGTTTTTGTCGGAAAATTTGAGCCAAAGAAAAACCCCTTGCTTCTGCTTGAGGCGGCTGAACGGTTAAACAAGCCCGGCGTTCATTATATTTTCGTGGGAAATGGAATTCTTGAAGCGCAACTGAAAGCCAAATCTGCCGGGAATCCTGCCATTCACTTCCTTCCATTCCAGAACCAAAGCCGGATGCCTGTGATTTATCATCTGAGCGATATTCTTGCATTGCCTTCCCAGGGACCTGGCGAAACCTGGGGTTTGGTAGTAAATGAAGCAATGGTATGTGGGAAAGCGGTTTTGGTAAGCGATAAATCGGGTTGCGCGATTGATTTGATTAAACCCGGTGAAAACGGGTATATTCTCGAATCTAACAATATTTCCCAGTGTGTTGAATTGTTAGATAAGATGACTGTTTCAAGAGCGAGTACAATTCAAATGGGCATTGCCTCAAAAGAAATAATCGCTCGCTGGTCTTTCGAAGAAGTGCGTAAAAGCTTTGAAAGAAATATTGGCTTACCTGCCAAAAACTGTTAGCTCCGCTATGTCCACTCCCGAATTTCAATGGAGGGCGTTATGCGCGAAAAAGGGAAATTACATTACCTTTGCAAAAAAAAAACTCACCTATTTTAATATCCACAAACCATGAGACGTTTTTTCATTTTATTATCAGTCGTTCTCTTTTCCATTTGCGCCTTTGCCCAGGAACAGAAACACGTTGTTTTTCTGAAGAACAAGGATAACAATCCTTTTTCATTGTCGGATCCATCGGCATTTTTAACGCAGCGGTCGCTCCAACGGCGTACAAACAGCGGAATTTCTATTGACATGAAGGATTTGCCCGTAACGCCAACTTATATCGCCCAGATTGCGGCTACAGGCGCTACGGTGGTATATTCATTAAAATGGTTTAACGCCGTGGTTGTAAATACCAATGATCTTGGGGTGCTTGAAGCTATTTCAGTATTGCCTTTTGTTGATCATATTGATCAGGTTCTTAGCGATCATCCCGGCAAAGCAGGCGAAAAACAGGGGATAAGAGAGGTTGCCGCAATTCCACCTTTTACGCTGCAACCGGCGCTTGCTGCATCCAGGGTTAAATCAACCGGTTCCATCAGTTACGGACAGGCTTATAACCAGGCTCACATGATTTCTGTAGATGGTCTTCACGACCTTGGATTTTCCGGTCAGGGGATGATGATTGGCATACTCGATGCAGGTTTTTATCACGTTGATCAGATAGCGGCTTTCGACAGTCTTTGGGCGAACAACCAGATTCTTGGCACACGCGATTTCAATATTCCGGGGAACAACGTTTTCGGAGATGATATGCACACTCACGGAACAAGCGTGCTCTCAACCATGGGCGCCAATTTGCCCGGAGAAATGGTAGGAACCGCGCCACATGCTTCATTCTGGCTGATCAGAACCGAAGTTGCCGATTATGAAGCTCTGATAGAAGAGTACAACTGGGCGGGCGGCGCCGAATTTGCCGACAGCCTCGGCGTTGATGTAATTAATTCTTCACTGGGATACACTACTTTCGATAATCCCATATTCGATCATACATACAGCGACCTTGACGGCAATACAACTCCGGTGACGAGGGCTGCCGATATCGCAACCAGCCGCGGTATGCTTATTGTAAACAGCGCCGGAAATGAAGGCGGTTCAGCATGGCAATACGTTGGCGCGCCAGCCGACGGCGACAGCGTTTTTTCGATTGGAGCTGTTGATGCTTCCGGGAATTATGCCTCTTTCAGTTCAACCGGTCCAACTTACGATGGACGCACCAAACCAGATGTTACTGCGCAGGGTCAGGGAACAACCGTTATTTCCGGTTGGGGCAATGTAGTTCAGGGCAGCGGCACTTCGTTTTCGTCGCCTGTTACTGCGGGAGCTGTGGCTTGTTTGTGGCAGTCAACCCCAACCTTTTCCGCTCAGGAAATTCGCAATGCAGTGAGGAATACAGCTTCCAAAGCTTCGGCGCCCGACCAGTTGTACGGCTGGGGCATTCCAAATATGATGAGCGCAAGGTTATTGCTATCAGTTCCATCTGCAAGCGCAGGAGAAAAGGATACCTTTTCTATTACTCCTAATCCTTTTAACTCAGCGCCGGCGCTGTTCCACAAAACCACATTTGATGTCAAAGCGAAAATCGAGATACTTACAGTAACCGGACAATTAACCTATTCCGAGGATTTTACTTTCCGGGGATACTCTTCTCTGTCATTAAAGGTTTTCGACGCCCTTTCTTCGGGCTTATATTTCATCCGTATAACTTCAGGATCGGGGCAACAGATTTTGAGGGGAATTAAATTATAGATTCCCGGATGAATTGCCCCGGACTTTAGTCCGGGGATAATAGAATTGTGGCAGTTTGGGCATCATATCTTCATCCTGTACATCTTTGCCATCTCCTCAGCAGAAATGGCCTTTTTATCGAAGGCAATAAAAAGTGGCTGCCTCAAATTTATGAGACAGCCACTTTTTTTATTTTGTCTGACCGGTTAAACTATTCAGCAGGATGCATTATTTTATCAGCAACATTTTATTTGATCTTGCCTCGTTATTAAACCTGATAGTGTAGTAATACATACCGCCGGGTAAATCATCTGCATTGAATTGGATGGAGTGTTTGCCTCTGGTTTGATTTGAATTTACCAGCGTAGCCACTTCATTTCCCAGAACATTATAGACTTTTAAACTTACAAATCCGGCGTCTGGCAACAGATAACTGATTGTAGTTGACTGTTTAAAAGGATTAGGCTGATTTTGTCCAAGATTCAATTGATTTACAGAAGATTCAATATCATTCACAGATGTTATCAATGACTGATACTTTACTACTGCTGCCGAAATGTTAGATAACATTGTTTGCTCGTCAGCGCCGAGAGCCAGCGCATAATAAACATTAAATGATTCTCCCGGAGCGGTTACAACCGGCAACTGCGCAGTAATTGTAACTGGTCCGTCAACAGTATTTGAAACATACTGAGGTTGCAATGCCCCATGATTCATCCAGTTCCAATAACTGGTGTCAACAGAATAACCATCATACCATTCAAATGAATAGAGAGATGACAACGAAGCTGAGAGGAGTTTCATTCCCATGTTCACCTGATTGCCTCTGTGAAACCTGATAACTCCTGCGGCGCTGTTGTAGGTAATAGTATCGAATCCATACTCCTGGTTTATTTCAGGAATTATATCCAACCCCGCCGACGCATTCATGGCGTCAGTTTGCATATTCTTTATATTGAATTTAACGATTGTGTAACTTCCGTTATTCCATCCGTAGGCATTCAATTTTACATTTACGTCGGGAGGTAATAATGAATAGGAGTTGTCGTATGCGCCATAGATTTCAAAATCACTCAATGAAGGATTAGGAACCAAAACGGTTGGTTCCAATTGCTCGGCGTCATTTGTATAATCGAATACAGATGTTTTCGAAGTTTCAACCAGAATGGAGGCGCGCTGTAAATGCCTTTTGCCATCGGGAGTTAACAGCCGTATTCTTCCATATTGGCTTATGTCTACACCCAACGCGCCAGTATTAAAAGTTGCCTGCGAATAACTATTCAGGGTGAATAGCAGCGTCAGTGCAATAAAAAGTAAGATTTTTTTCATGGGTTTGTGGTTTTAAGTTTGACTTATGTTTATACAAATATAAAAGTATTTCAAAGATGAAGGAAAAAAAATAATGATCGTTCAATGTTATCTGAATAAAAATGAAAACATTCAAATCAAAAAATGACAACGTTAAAAAAATAAATAAATTTGTAGATTCTCCCTTTATCCACTTTACGATACTGCCAATGGAAAAGAAAAAGATTCCGCACACCCTGATTATTGTCTCCATTATCCTGATAATCTTTTTAATACTTACGTGGATTATCCCGGCTGGCGAGTTTCAGCGGCACGAATATAACGGTCGACAGGTTGTTGTTCCGGGAACATATCATCATGTGGATCCTCACCCGCAGGGAATGATGGACCTTTTAACGGCGCCTATCAGGGGGATGATATCTGCCGCGCAGATAATAGCTTTTGTGCTGCTGATTGGCGGCGCGTTCGGTATCCTTAATAAAACAGGCGCGATCAATGCCGGATTGGCAGGGATACTCAATGCCACACGAAAAAAACCTGCAATAAAGAAGTTCATCATTCCCATCATCATGTTTCTCTTTTCCCTCGCTGGCGCCTCTTTTGGTATGTGCGAAGAGGTAATGGTCTTTATTCTGATCACTATTCCGCTCGCCATCGCAATGGGGTATGATTCTCTTACCGGAATTGCAATGCCGTTTATCGGCGCTGCGTCGGGCTTTGCAGGCGCTTTCAGTAATCCATTTACAATTGGCATCGCTCAGGGCATCGCTGAAATCCCGGTCTTCAGCGGATGGGAGTACAGGCTGGTGGTATGGCTTATACTAATGACCGCCGCAATTGTCTTTGTCATGCTCTATGCCAAAAGGATTGAGCGGAACCCGAAACGAAGTCTTGTTTATGAAATAGACAGCAAAAGAGACCTTACATCTTTCCATAACGCAGAAGACTTTGCCTTCACCCTGAAAAGAAAACTGGTACTCGTCATCTTCTTCTCTGCCATAATAATGCTCATTGTCGGAGTAAACATCTGGGACTGGTATATCAATGAAATTGCAGCATTGTTTGTTGCTATGGGTCTCCTTACCGCCATCTTTTTCCGGCTTCCATCCAATACTGCTGTCGGGGCTTTTCTTGAAGGCGCCCGCGACATGATGACTGCCGCTTTCGTTATCGGACTGTCCCGTGGAATGCTAATCGTGGCAACAGATGGAAAAATCATTGACACTATTCTTAATGGCATTGCCGGGACCATGGATTATTTTCCCAGGGTAGTCTCAGTCCAGATGATGTTCTTCTTCCAGGGCTTTATGAATTTCTTTGTCCCTTCAGGATCGGGACAGGCAGCTCTCACCATGCCCTTAATGTCGCCGCTAAGCGACCTGATTGGCATTACCCGCCAAACGGCTGTCCTGGCTTACCAACTGGGCGACGGACTATTTACAAACATATTTCCTACCAGCGGCGTCACCATGGGTATCCTTGCAATCGGAAACATTCCTTATGACAAATGGCTCAAGTTTATGTTCCCGTTGTCTATAATTTTTTTAATCCTTGGTTGTCTGCTGCTCATACCGCCTGTGTTGCTGTTTACCTATCATTGAGTTGAATTACATTATGATTGTCTAACTTATTCATCAATTATTGAATCTTTGATTAGTCTGGTTTTCTGAATTCACAATATGCGTGAAATTGTATTAAATATTCTTTGTCTGGAAGACAACCCTGACGATGCCGAATTAATTCGGCACAGACTTAAAAAAGAGGGATATAAGATGCAATTTGTTATTGTGTCAACCAAAAAGGAATATCTTGATAAGATTAAAACAGTCACTTTTGATTTAATCCTTTGCGACTATAATTTACCGGGATATTCCGGGATGACCGCTTTGCAACATGCCAGGCAGATTTGCCCCGATGTGCCGTTTATTTGTGTATCGGGAACAATCGGAGAATATCTTGCGGTTGAATTGCTCAAGCAGGGCGCGTCCGACTATGTGATGAAAGATCAGTTAGATAAACTTCCCTTTGCTGTACGTCGGGCGCTTAAAGAAGTACAGGAACAAACTGCCCGTCATAAAGCGGAAAATGAACTGCGAAAGCTTTCTCAGGCGGTGCAGCAAAGCCCTGTTTCCATAATTATTACGAATGAACATGGAGAGATAGAATATGTTAATCCCAAAACCACAGAATTAACCGGCTACTCCAGCGAAGAGTTAATTGGCAAAAAACCTCGGATATTCAGCTCCGGCGAAAAGCCTGAGGAAGATTATCAAAATTTGTGGAAAACCGTTAGTTCGGGGAGCGAATGGCAGGGTGAATTTCATAATAAAAAGAAAAACGGGGAGCTTTACTGGGAAGCTGCATCAATATCTCCTATTCTGGATTACGAAGGAAAAATTACCAATTACCTTGCAGTTAAGGAAAATATTACCGAAAGAAAAGAATTTATCATTGAATTAGTCAAAGCTAAAGCTAAAGCCGAATCCGGCGACCGGCTTAAAACAGCTTTTATGAACAATATATCGCACGAAATTCGCACCCCCCTGAATCATATACTTGGATTTGGTCAAATGCTTATTGAGCCTGATCTTTCTCAGGATGAAAAAAAAGAGTATTATGGAATTTTAAATGCAGGTTGCGACCGCCTGATGAATACAGTTAACGATTATATGGATATTTCTCTTATCGCTTCGGGAAATATGGAGGTTCATAAAAGATTATTTGCCATCCGCAATTTACTCGAAGAAATTTATGACAAGTTTCTTAAAACAGCTCAAACTAACAGGTTGGCATTAATTCTTCAAACACAACCTGCTGATAGTATATTGCAAATAAATTCCGACCAGGGATTGTTGCGCAAGGCGTTACGGCATTTGTTAAACAATGCTATAAAATTTTCCAAAGAAGGTTCAGTTTCGTTTGGTTTTGAAAGAAAAGGAAGTGAACTTGAATTTTTTGTTAAAGATACAGGTGTGGGAATAAGCGCCGATGTTCAGGCACATATATTCGACAAATTTACTCAGGAAAACGCATCAAATACCCGCGGTTACGAAGGTAGCGGGCTGGGATTGTCAATTGTGAGAGGAATTGTGGAACTACTTGGCGGCCGCATTTGGATTAAATCGGCAAAAGGCGAAGGAGCATCGTTCTTTTTCACTATTCCAGTTGATATACATGGAGGCGAAAAATGACGATCAGCTACCTTGCAGCCTCATAGTTGAAACCTTCATTTCATTGTCAATTGCATCATAAGGGACATAAAAGTAAAATGTTGATCCTGTGTTTTTCTCCGATTCCACCCGGATTTCTCCACCCAGTAATCGCGCAATACCTTGCGCAATGGACAAGCCCAGTCCGCTGCCTTCATAGCCCCGTGTATTCACTACCTCTTCCTGAACGAAATTTTCAAAGATACGGGCTTGAGCCTCTTTGCTAATCCCATTCCCTGTATCAGTTACAAAAAATTCCAATAACCCGGTTTTTATGAAATACCCAAATGAAATTTCTCCGGCATTGGTAAATTTAACTGCATTGTCTAATAAATGAGATAAGGCTTTTTGAATTAGTTCATAATCAGAATATAAAATAATATCATCCGCTTTTTTAGGGATAATTAGCCGCAGAATAAGGTTTTTAACAGTACACAAGGGTTCGAACTGTTCGTAAAATTGATTAAGAATATTTTGCAGTTTAAAAGGTTTCCTGTGTATTTCTATATTTCCCGAAGCGATTAGTGAAATATCCATGTAGCTCGTTATTGTGTTGATCAACCGATTGCTACTGGCATTAATAAAAGTATAAAACTGCTGCTTTTCTTCATCGGTGAAATCGGGTTGTATTATCAAGCTGCTAAAACCAATAATTCCATTTAATGGAGTTCGTATTTCGTGGGAAATATTGTTCATGAAAGCCGTTTTCAGGCGGTTTCCGGCTTCGGCTTTTTCTTTGGCTGCTTCCAGATTGGTAATCAATTTTTTCAATGCAGTAATATCTTCCTTTACGGCAAGGAAATCGGTAATTTTTCCCTCAGTGTCAAAAATTGGAGAAATAGAGGCAGATTCCCAGTATAATTCACCATTTTTCTTTTTATTGTGTAGCTCGCCCCGCCATTCTTTGCCTGAAATGATTGTATCCCAAAGATTTTTATAAGTCTCGTTGGGCGTTTCTCCTGACTGAAAAATGCAAGAGTTTTCCCCAAGTAGCTCCTCAATGGAATATCCTGTAATTTCACAAACTTTGGGATTTCCATAGATAATATTGCCTTCAAGATTCGTTATTACAATAGAAACTGGACTTTGTTCCACAGCGCGGGTTAATTTTCTTAGTTCCTTTTCCGCCTTCTTGCGCTCGGTAATGTCGGCAAACGACGCTAATAAGCAGAATGGCTGTCCTTCGGCATTTGTAACCAGACTTGCTTCTATATGAACATCGAAAAGCGATCCATTCCTGCTTTGTGCCACCATTTCTCCCGACCAACCTCCGCGATTTAGTAATATTCCAATGATTTCAGATTCATTTTCATCCATCTGCCAAAAGCTCGTTGGCGATTTTCCAAGCATTTCTTCCAGAGCGGTATATCCCCATAATTTCAGGAACGCCGGATTCACATAATTAAGATTTCCCGACAGGTCGGAGATTGCAATTGGATTAATTGCCGACTCAATTGCCCAATCCTTTATCCTCAGAGACTCTTCCGCCCGCTTGCGTTCGGTGATATCACGACAGATGACGTATGCCCCGGAATAATTTCCCGAACTATTGTATTTGAATTTAGCGTTATCTTCTCGCCAGATATAATGTCCTGCCGCATGTTTAACCCTGTAGGAATAGGTTAATCCGCTATTTTTTAATTCAATCGCTTTGAATATCTCGGCAAATACCGCATCTCTGTCATCCGGATGAATCATCGAATATATACCTTCAGGAGTTCGTTTAAGTTGAACTATTTCGTCTATGCCAAGTTGTTTTAGATAAGCTGGCGAAGCATATTGAATTGTGTTATCATCTCCAAAAAGTATAATTCCATCTGAAGTATTTTCGGCAATAAGCCGGTATTTTTCTTCGCTTTCCTGAAGTGCATCTTCAACATGTTTAAGGTCGGTAATGTCTGTTAATGAAGTAACCCGGACTATTCTTCCTTTATAGTGCATCATCTTTCCGCGCAAAACGCACGGAAATGTTGTACCGTCTTTTTTCAAAGCAATCGCCTGGTAGGTTCTTCAAAGCCTGAAAGCATATTCTTCATCACCATATCTCTGTCTTCGGGTACAATCCATTCTGTTCCGTATTTGCCAATAGCTTCTTCGGAAGTGTACCCAAACATATTTTCCGCAGTTTGATTTTGCTCAATACAAAGACCTTTTTCAGAGAAGAAGATTGCTTCAAAAGCGGCTTCACATAATCCGCGATACTTTTCCCTGCTCTCTTCAAGTTCCTCACCGGACTGCTTCAAATCAGCAATCTGCATTTTCAGTTGCAAATTATTAAAAGCATTTTCCGACAATTCGGTCGTATATGAATCAAGCATTTTCAATACTTTGTTAAACTGTTCAACCGTCATCACGGGAACTTCTTTCATCGCCTCAATAAAATCATTTCTGTCTGTCCCAATTTCATTGGCATATTGTATCATTTGCTGTTCATCCAGTTCTTTATTCCGCACCTGCCCGATTACCCAGTTTGCAATATGTTTGTCTCCAACAATAATGTTTGTAATGGCGCCCTGCAAGCCACAGCTCTGACATGGCTTAAGGTATCCTGATGAACTACCATCACAATAAAAAGAATCTTTAATAAAACAGTTGGCGCTTCCCTTTTTTGTCTTTCGTATAATGTCATTGCACAACCGGCAAAAGTTACTGGGTTCAGTAATCGGCGTACCGTCAGGATATGTAATAATTGCTGCTACGCCGGTAGCGTCAGAAAACAAATCCTGCATTCGTTGGATATTCCTAAGATTGAAAATACCGACAAACTCAATTTCATTCGATATTTCAGTTTGTGATTTGATTTTTTCCTCTTTATCCATATTAATAATTTCTTATGATTTTCAGAGTTGGCTAAAGCAATTCAAACTAATAATAAACCATGCTAAATTAGATAAAACTTGTTAATAACACCGATTATCGTCAGAAGGTTTTTGATTAACCATAAAATTTTGACGCCGGGTTAAAAGAGATAACCAATTCATAAGATACGTGTAAGAATCGGAATTATATTTAACTTTGACAAGTTAAATAATTTCGGGCATTTATCCTTTCAGTCCGGAAAAATTGAAATATCCCAGAATAATGCCGATGAAACATCTACCTAACTTACTTATTGTTGATGACTCCGAGGAAAACCTGTTATTCCTTGAAACCGTCGTCAGGGAAATTAATGTTAACGTAATTCAGGCGCTTTCCGGTTCTGAAGCGTTGAATAAAACGAAGGGATTAGAACTGGCGCTTGCCATTGTAGATGTATGGATGCCCGAAATGAACGGTTATGACCTTGCAGTAAAGATGAATGAAGAAAGACCGGAGGTAAAGGTGCCTATAATTTTTTTAACGGCGAGCAATGTTAATGAAATACAAGTATTCAAAGGGTATGGTTCAGGGGCGGTAGATTACATTTTTAAACCCTTTGATAAGGTAATTCTTCTAAGTAAAATCAACGTATTTCTCGACCTTTTCAATCAGAAACATAAAGTTTTACGGAGTGTAGCTTTATTGAAAAAATATGCAGATGAATTATCCAGGGTCAATTCAGCTCTTAAAAAGAGTGAAGAAAAATACAAAAGTTACATTGATAATGCTCCGGATGGTGTTTTTGTTGCGGATGAAAAAGGAAGATATGTTGAAGTGAACGAGGCAGCAGGTAGAATTACAGGGTATTCAAAAGATGAACTTTTAAAAATGTCGATTTCAGACATTCTTGCTGAAGAATCGCTTGAAGATGGCATGACCAATATTAGAAAGATGGTTAATGAAGGCTCGTTAAAGTCGGATTTGTTATTCAAACATAAAAATGGAACTAAACGATGGTGGACGGTAGATGAAGTAAAACTTACCGAATCGCGATTTCTTGGATTTACAAAAGACATCACCGAACGCAAGATTGCCGAACAGGCGCTGAAACTCAGTGAAGAAAAATACCGCACAATGTTGAATGCCTCTCCCGATGGTATTTTTATTATTGATCTTAAAGGTCTGATTACCGATGTTTCTGTAATTGGTCTCGAATTATACGGCGCCGATAAAGCGGACGAAATGGTTGGAAAACATTTTTTTCAATTTGTTCCGCCTGAAGAGAAGAAAACGATAATGAGCGTTATTGAAAAGACAATGAATGAAGGAATTGCCCAAAATGTTGAGATAAAAATTAAGAAAAAAGACCAAACTTACTTTTTATGTGAAACCAGCGCTACTTTAATTCAGGACGCTGATGGAATTCCCTTTTCATTTATGATTATTGTTCGCGATATTTCACAACGCAAAAAAATGGAGAAAAAACAGATACATGCCGATCGTATGGCGAGCCTGGGAGAAATGGCGTCTGGCATTGCGCACGAGATAAACCAACCATTAAATACCATTTCAATGGTTATGGACAATATCCTGTTCGAGGCATCCAAAAGGGAGCATATCGAAAAAGAGTACCTGAAGAAGAAAACAGATAAAATTTTCGACAATATTACGCGCATTAGAAATATTATTGATCATGTCAGGGCTTTTTCAAGAAGTCACGACGATTACATTTTAACAGGTTTCGACATTAACAGCAGTATAAAAGATGCTGTTACAATGGTATCGGAACAGTTCAAACATCTGGCAATCAACATGAATCTGCAATTAGAAGAAAATCTGCCGATGATTCCCGGAAATACCTTTAAATTCGAGCAGGTCATTCTTAATCTGTTGTCAAATGCAAAAGACGCCCTGCTTGAAAAGAAAAGCAAACAGATAACTAACTTTAATATGTTCGTCACTATCAGGTCATTCATGGAAAACAAGCGA
>JAPLDO010000027.1 GCA_026391715.1 Bacteroidota bacterium | reverse complement strand
CGCCAAACGACGTCGTTCAGGCTACTTTTGTTAAAGTTGATGTTTTAACAAAGCAAACTTTTGAACACTACATCGAAGTTCAGGGTCGCATTGACGGCAATGAAAATATTGCAGTCAGCCCGCGAAACCAGGGTGGCGTTATCACTAAAATTCTTGTTCATGAGGGTGATTATGTTACGAGCGGTCAGGTTCTTGCTGAAATGGATGCGGAGGTTATGAAACAGCAGTTAACCGACCTGAAGAATAAACTGGCTTTTGTCACCGATATTTATAATCGTCAGAAAGCTTTATGGGATCAGAAAATTGGTTCGGAATTGCAGTATCTGAAAGCCAAAAACGACATGGAATCTGTTCAGTACGGTATAGCCACACTCGAAGACCAGATCAGAATGTCGGTGATAACAGCTCCTATAAGCGGAACCATTGAAGATATTCCAATAAAAGTTGGTCAGATGGCGTCATCGGCATCCCCGATACCCGCTTTCAGAATCGTCAACTTCTCAAAAGCCAAAGCTTTGGCAGATGTTGGAGAAGCTTACTCCGCCAAAGTAAAAACAGGCGACCAGGTTAAAGTCTTTCTCCCCGACCTGAAGGAAGAATTAACCGAACGCGTTACCTTTGCGAGCAAATTTATCAATCCTACCAACAGGACATTCCTTGTCGAAGTTGCCTTTCCTGCTCCAAACCTCAATCTCCGCGCCAATATGATTGCGGTTTTGAGAATCAAGGACTATTCAAACTCCGCCGCTATCGCCATTCCTCAAAACTACATCCAGAAATCGCCCGATGAAGGCTCTTTCGTTTTTGTTGCAATTGATGAAAATGGCAAGAAAACAGCCCGCAAAAAAAATGTGACTCCCGGAGTTACCTACAACGGTTTGACGGAGATTTCGAATGGACTCAGCGAGGGGGACAAAATTATTACAGCCGGTTATAAAGACCTTTATAATGGACAGTTAATTGAATATTAATCTGAAACTGCCATGAAACAAAAGCAACATAAACTCAAAGAGTTCTTTGCCACCAGTTGGGCTATTGATAATAAGGTAAGCATATACGTGCTTACAGTGATTATTACATCTCTGGGCTTGTTATCCTACTTCAATATTCCCAAGGAGCAGTTTCCTGAAATTGTTATACCGACTATCCTCGTTAACACTGTGTATCCGGGAACCTCGCCCGAGGATATGGAAAATCTGGTTACCCGCCCTATCGAGAAACAGTGTAAATCGCTTGCCGATGTAAAAAAAATCACGAGCAATTCGATCCAGGATTTTTCAACAATTGCCGTTGAATTCAATCCTGGAATTGAGGTGACCGAAGCCAAGCAACGCGTTCGCGACGCCGTTGACAAATCAAAAACGAACCTGCCGAACAACCTGCCAAAAGATCCCGATATCAAGGAAATTGACATTTCCGAATTTCCGATTATGAATATCAACCTTGCCGGCGATTATGACCTGCAACGGTTGAAAAAATATGCTGAAACCGCTCAGGATAAAATTGAAACACTTAAAGAGATCACGCGAGTTGATATTGTCGGCGCATTGGAACGGGAAATCCAGATTGATGTTGATATGTACAAGATGCAGGCTGCCAGCGTTTCATTTCGCGATATTGAATCGGCTGTGGCAGCGGAAAATGTAACTATCTCAGCCGGTACTATTACTTCGTTCGGAACCAAATATACAATCAGGCTTGCCGGTCAGTTCAAATCGCCCGACCAGATCAAGACCATCATGGTGAAATCGGCAAGCGGCGCCAATGTTTATATCCAGGATGTAGCCGAAGTAAAAGACGCCTTTAAAGAGCAGGAAAGTTTTGCCAGGTTGAATGGTAAAAATGTAATCACGCTCAACGTAATCAAGAAGAGCGGCGAAAACCTTCTTAATGCCGCCCATTCGATCAAGGAGATCATGAAGACGTTGCAGAAGAGTCAATATCCGCCCGATCTCGAAGTGAATATTACCGGCGATCAGTCGCGATTTACCGAAAGCACCCTCGAAGAGCTGAATAACACAATCGTTATTGGTTTTATTATGGTTGTTCTTGTTCTGATGTTTTTCATGGGATTTAACAATGCTTTTTTTGTAGCCCTTTCCGTTCCGCTTTCCATGTTCGTGGCTTACCTCATTATGCCGAGTCTTGGATTTACGATGAACATGATCGTGATGTTCGGATTCATCTTTGCACTCGGAATTATAGTTGACGACGCCATTGTGGTTATTGAAAACACCCACCGATTGCACCGCGATCAGCCCGATATTGTCAAAGCCGCCAAAAATGCCGCAGGCGAGGTGTTTTTGCCAATTCTTTCCGGCACGCTTACCACGCTGGCGCCATTTTTTCCTCTGGCATTCTGGCCCGGAATTGTCGGAAAATTCATGCACTTTCTGCCAGTAACACTTATTCTAACTCTGTTTGCATCACTTTTTGTGGCTTATGTTATCAATCCTGTTTTTGCTGTTACTTTCATGAAACATGAATATGACCAGGTTGATCACCGCCTCGATAAAAAACACCTCATCACTGTCAGCGTCGTACTTTTCGTTCTTTCGTTGATTTCTTACATCGGCGGAGGTTTTGCCCTGGGAAACATCTTTATTTTCATGATGCTTTTGAATCTGTTCTACCGGCTGCTACTGAAGAAGGCGATACTGGGCTTTCAGAATCGCACATGGCCCTGGGCGTTGAATCTCTATGAAAAAACCCTGATGTTCGCTTTAAAAGGTTGGAATCCCTGGTACCTGTTCGGTTTTGTGGTCGCCTTGTTTTTCCTCAGTATTATCGTTACCGGTATTACGAAACCGCCGGTTTTGTTTTTCCCTGATAACAATCCGGTGTATGTTAATGTTTTCATCAAACTGCCGGAAGGAACCGATCAGCGCGTTACAGACTCGGTGACATCCCTGGTTGAACAAAAGGTTCATCTGGTAATTGGAGAGAAAAATCCGATAGTGGAATCTGTGATTGCCAATGTTGGATTCAATGCCGGCGACAATATGTTCGACCGGTCAATCTCTTCCAATAAAGGTAAAGTGACCGTCAATTTCGTTGAGAGTAAATTCAGGCGGGGAGCTTCGACCCAGGCAATTATGGATAAAATCAGAGATAACCTGAAAAATATCCCAGGCGTTACTATCAGCGTTCAGAAAAACAGGATGGGACCACCTACCGGAAAACCCATCAATATTGAAATTACCGGAGAAAACCTCGACGAACTCATTCTGTCTTCAGCCAACTTTAAAGCCTACCTTGATTCGCTGCGGATTCCCGGTATTGAACAACTTAAATCGGACTTTGACAACAACAAGCCTGAGATCATTATCAATATTGACAGGGTACGCGCCAACCGCGAAGGTTTGTCGCTCGGACAAATTGGGATGGAATTACGCACTGCAATTTTTGGCAAGGAGATTTCGAAATACAAGGAAGATGAGGACGAATACCCTATTCAGTTGCGGTTTGGCGACCGGGAACGGAAAGACATCAATAAAATCATCAATGCCCGGATTACTTACCGCGATATGAATTCGGGACAGTTGCGCCAGATTCCTATTTCATCGGTCGCCACCATTCAATATAAAGATACCTACGGCGGCATCAAACGTAAAAATCTCAAGCGGGTAATCACTCTATCTTCGGAGGTTTTATCGGGATATACGGCGAACCAGGTGGTTGGTTTAATCAAAAAGTCAGTTCCCGGTTTCAGGTTGCCACAGGGCGTGGAGATCAGCCTCACCGGCGAACAGGAAGATCAGGCAGAAACCATGGCATTTCTTATAAAGGCTATGATGATAGCAATCGGCATGATCTTTTTCATTCTGATAACCCAGTTTGGCTCATTAAGCAAATCGTTGATCATTCTGAGCGAAGTAATTTTCAGCGTGATCGGCGTTCTTCTGGGCATTGCAATCTTTGGAATGTCAATCAGTATAATAATGACCGGTCTTGGTATTGTTGCGCTGGGCGGAATTGTTGTGCGAAACGGGATTCTGATTGTTGAATTTTCCGATGAATTAAAAATTCGCGGATTTAGAACCAAAGAAGCCATTATTAAGGCGGGAAAAACAAGGATAACGCCGGTAGCGCTTACAGCCACTGCAACCATGCTGGGACTGGTTCCTCTTGCGGTTGGGATGAATATCAACTTCATTACCCTGTTTACCGAACTGAATCCGCATATCTATTTCGGCGGAGATAACGTCGCCTTCTGGGGACCGCTATCCTGGACAATCATCTTCGGACTGAGTTTTGCAACTTTTCTTACTTTGGTATTTGTACCGGCGATGATTTTGATAGATGCGCAAATGATTGCAGGAATCAGGCGCAGAAGTTCTAACCGGCTTGCAAAAAAGCGGGCGAAAGCGTTGAAACGTTAAATGTCAGAATTTTTCGAGCAGCTTGGTCAGCTTAATTTTGGAGCTTAGCACCGTATAAATAGACTGCATGTAATCGCTGTTGGTTTGTAAAAACTGACTGTATCGTTGATTCAGGTCGGTGCTGGAGGAGAGACCCTGCTGATATTTGATGGTGGTTTTCTCATAGATTTTCAAAGCAGTTTCAAATCCCTTTTTCTTGTTCTTTCTGCTGCCGCTCGACCAGATCGGAATACTCAAGCTAAGACCCCAGTTGATGGGATTAAACCAAGATTGGGATGATTTAAAAAAGTTCCACTCATCGCGCTGAGCATTCTGGGCATAAGAGAAAAAACCAGCCAATGTTGGCTGATAAGCTGTTTTAGATAATTTATACTGCATAAGTACCAGATAATCCGACTTTTTCAAAAGAGTGTAATCAATGTTGTTACGGTAATCAAAAGGCTGTGCAATCAGAGCGTCCCGGTCAACCTGTGCGAGAAAAAAATTCAGGTTATCCGTTAACACACATTCCTGCCCATCCTTTAACCCGATAATAAATTTTAAGCCGGCATAAGCAACATTTCTTGCATTACGGGTATCTGTTACTATAGCCTCCAGGTTTGAGCGGTTAAGTTCGGCCTGGTCAACGTCAATATCTTCAATCAAACCATTTTGAAAACTTATCCTGGCTTCATTAACCAGCCTGTTAACGACAACATAAGTAGAATCGAGTATTTCCAGCCCCTGATCAATAACCAGTAAAAGCATGTAGGCGTCGGCAACGCGATCCCTGACATCTACTTTATCCTTCAGGTTTTTCTGTTTTGAGGTTTCGAGAAATGCTTTTGCCGTTTGCAGTCCGACCAAATACTGACCACTGTATATCAACTGGCTAAGTGACACTTTTGCAGATACACTATATTTCATTCCTAATTTCATCTCAAGGGTTTTAGGAGATCGTCCTGTAGAATCAGGTATAATACCAAGCAAAAAATTAGGAATTACCGTTGTAGGCGTTTGGATATAATCCATGTAATCAACGCCGGCGCTGATTTGCGGCAAACCAATAGCCGTATTCTGTTTCACCATTTTACCGGCAATCTCCACATCGGTTGCTGAATTTCGCAAATCATAGTTATTTTCACTGGCATACGCCTGAGCCTGCTCCAACGATAAGCGCAACACGTTAGCGGACTTTCCCGAACCTGCATTCTGTGCCGGCGCAATATTAAACAAGGCAAAACATGAAATAATAATTGAAATTAAAAATCTGTGATTCATGAGTTTATTTGTATTGTTTCAAGTTCAACTTCTTTTTTTGTTTTTCATAATAATCAATTCCATTGGGGTTGGCAATTCCTCTGATAAAATTGTCGAACATGACGTCAAACAGGGTTTGAAACGAGAATTTATCAGCGGGAAAAAATTCGGGATTATGCAAGTCAATCAAACGCCGGATATAAAGCCGCGCAACCAGCTCAATGCTCAGATCATCGCGGTACATTCCCTGACTGATTCCTTTCTGTAGGTTGATCTGAATTTTATTGTATATAAATTCTATTCGATCATCAACATGCTTGTGGTATATTTCGGGATAATACTTTTTAAGGTCGAAAGTCATGGAAGGACTTACATCACGGAAACGTTCGCCAAGGTTACGACTAACGATTAGAAGGATATCAATAGCGTTTACGCCTTCAAAATTATGAGTCTCAAATATGATCTCAAAATTCTGTCGCTCAAGTTCAAGAAGCTTTTCAACCAACCTGGTTTTGCTGTTTACCAGTTGATACAGTTTTTTCTTTGACAACCCCAGATCGCGACAGATATCGTCCATGGAAACACTACGTACTCCATACCTGTAAAACATCTCCCGCACTCGCTCAAGGATATCAATTAATTTGTCATCCATTCGGATAATTTTTGTGAATATGATACTCTCTTCCGGTTTCGAAACCGTAGCAAAGTTAGGAATTTTTAGCCATAAAGAAACAAAACGAGGGTAAAAAGTTTCTGCATTTCAGAAATTGAAAGTGACTTTGAGAATATTAAAAAATTATGAGAATCCTGTTGATAGAATTATTCTAATTTCGCAAACCCCTTATTTATACTCGATGACCGGAAAACGCTTAATCGTTAGGTTTTTGATGAAAATTGGATTCTTAATTGTATTTCTTTCTTTGTTTCCCAGGTATCACAGCGTTGCCGATACCGCTATGGACGACAGCTTTCAAAAGCAGTTTGCCGCTTTGAAGGGGGCGGATAAAATCACACTACTATCAAACGTTGCGGGGAAAGCGCTTCCGGGCGACTCCTCATTTCTCAAGTCAGGGATAAAAAGCCTGGTTTCGAATCCTACTCTCTTAAAGGAAAAAGGATCGCTTGATGCTCTATCCAGGCTGGTAAATGTATTATCGGGATTTCAGGCTGTCGGATTAGCCCGACCCTTGGTTTATGCGGGAGCCAGGGCAGCGTCGGAACAGGGCGATTATGGACGCGCTTTTCTTTTCGAACTCGCCTTTTCCGACCTTTTTTTTGACATGAATAAAGCCGACAGCGCGGCGGACTATCTGAGCAAAGCGTCTGAAATCGTTAATGCAAACAATCTTAAATCACAGGAACACGTACTGATGAACCGGCGCGCACGCATTGCCGAGTTGCAAGGCAGGAAACTGGAAGCTCTCGATTTGTTTCTACAGGCTGCAAGGCTCTACCAGGCGCAAAACAAGCAGACAGAACTTGCGGTAATTTATGACAATATCGGCACACTGCACATAGGACTGAATAACCTTGCCGAAGCCGTGAAGTACCTGAAAATGGCAAACGCCATCAACCAGAAGCCCGGTCTCGAAAACCAGCGTAATTCCAACTATATCAACCTTGGAATTGCCTACAAGGAATATGACTCGCTTCAGCAGGCGGAATTATGGTATAAAAAATCAATTGCTCTTTCAAGGCAGCTTAACGACGAATTCCAACTGGCTCGCGTGTATCTTAACCTTGGAAATACTGAACGGAGGCTGAATGATTACGCTCAGGCAAAGATTTTGTACGACAGCTCTTTATACTTCTGCCGAAAATTGAATAATGATTACGGAGTACTGCTTAACACCATTAACCTGGGCGAATGGCGACTTTTAAGGAAGGAATATCGCGCCGCGCTTGAACAACTGAAAACGGCAGAGAAGAAACTTAAAAGCTATAAACTGCCGGTTGAAACTGAAGAGGTTTCAAGGTTGCTGTCAGCGGTATATGAAGCAACCGGGGACGACCATGCTGCGTTAAAATATTTTAAAGCCCATGTCGCGCTTAAGGACAGTATTGAAGGCGCCGAAACCAAACGCAGCATCCTTGAACTCCAGGCGCGCTACGAACAGGAGCGTTCTGCGAAAGAGATTGCTTCGCTCAATGAGGCTGTTATGAAGGGGAAAGCAAGCACAAGGCTTTATATCATTTTTTTCATCATCATTATCGTGGCGCTGATGACCGTCGGGACTTA
>JAPLDO010000089.1 GCA_026391715.1 Bacteroidota bacterium | reverse complement strand
TTCCAGACCGTATGCAAGGCCAGTCCACTCAGAGATGATGGGCATTTTGTCACCTGTAAGGTTGGTCAGATTCATTTTATTAACTACAAAAGCAGAACCGCTAAAGAAGGTGGCAACGGATGTGCCAATGAGTACCGTTCCAAGCAATCCATTGATAAAAAGCAACACTTCATAAGTGCGGTGCCCGAAGAAATTGTTGGGTTTCGACCGGTATTCATACGAAACAGCCTGAACCACAAATGCGATAAGGATGAGCATCCATACCCAGTAGGCGCCGCCAAAACTGGTGGAATAAAACAACGGGAACGATGCGAAAAATGCGCCGCCAAAGGTGACCAGGGTAGTAAAGGTAAATTCCCATTTTCTGCCAAGTAGATTGACCAGAACGGTGCGTTCGTCTTCGGTTTTTCCAAGGGTGTATATAAGTGTTTGCCCTCCCTGGACAAACATCAGGAAAACCAGGAGGGCTCCCAGTAATGAAATGATGATCCACCAGTATTCCTGCAAAGTGATATATGAAAATGTTTCGAACATAATTCAGATTTTTAGCGATTAATGAATAGTTGATAAACCTTCTGTTGCCGGACCTTTCTTAATCTGAGTGGTCATGATCTTGATCTCAGCTATCAGTAATCCGGTAAAAATGATCATAAACAACCCGAATGTCATCTGCACTGAAGATGTTTTAATCTGTGAAACGGCTGCAATAGTAGGCAGAATATCCTGGATCACCCATGGTTGACGGCCAACTTCAGCGACTACCCAACCCAGCATGGAAGCCAGATAACCAAATGGGATTGTCCAGAGCGCTGTATATAGAATGAACCGCTTTGATTCAATTTTATTTTTCAGGGTCAGCCATAATACGACAATGAATAATGCCAGGAAGTGGAATCCCAGCCCGACCATGATCCTGAAAGAATAGAAGGAGGTTGGAACACTGGGAACCAGTTCATGAACATCACGATTGGCGTAGTAACCGTAACCAAAATGTGGATAATTTTCTTCAAACCGCTTTAATGCCGCTGCTGAGAGGCTGTCATTCCCTGCTTTTTTGGCATTTTTATATTCCGCAAGCGAGGCAATGGCAATCCGACCCTTTTCACTTCGTTCTTTATAAGATAAAATGTTGTGTTGTGGGTTTCCATGAACTAAATCCTTTATCCCGGGAACATAAGCGTTTGCATCGAGGAATGCCATGTACGACAACATGTTTGGAATTTCAATTTTAAACAGGAAATCCTCCTTTTTGTGTTCGCCTTCGGCATTGTCTTTATGCAGGATGCCTATTGCAGCGAGCGGAGCATTTTGCTGACCAACGTATAGGTTTTCCATTGCAGCGAACTTCATTGGCTGATATTTTGCAACCGTTCTGGCCGATCCATCACCGGTAAGAATGACAAAAAGGATGGAAAGCAATCCAAAAACTCCGGCGACAAGGATGCTACGCATTGCCAAAAACTGTTCCCTCTCCTTCAGTAAATACCAAGCGCTGACTCCAATTACAAATATAGACGCCAACACATAACCCTGGGAAACGCTATGCAGAAATTTGTTTATGGCGACCGGTGAAAAAAGTACTTCCCAAAAATTAACCATTTCATTTCGTACCGTATCAGGATTGAATTTCATGCCTGTTGGATATTGCATCCATCCGTTTGCAACCAGGATCCATAATGCTGAAAGATTTGACCCAATCGCCACGAGCCATGTTGATAGAAGGTGAAAGGATTTGCTTACCTTTTTCCAGCCGAAAAACATGACTGCAATGAAGGTGCTTTCCAGGAAAAACGCCATGATTCCTTCAATGGCAAGCGGCGCGCCGAAAATGTCGCCCACGAACCATGAATAGTTCGACCAGTTGGCGCCAAACTGGAATTCCAGAATGATCCCGGTAGCTACACCAATGGCAAAGTTGATCCCGAACAGGGTCATCCAGAATTTGGTAATGCGCTTCCATTCCGGGTTTCCTGTCTTAACATAGAGAGTTTCCATGAAGGCAACAATGAAAGAAAGCCCAAGGGTAAGCGGTACAAATATCCAATGATACAAGGCAGTGAGCGCAAACTGCGCCCGCGACCAATCAACAAGAGAAAAATCAATGTGTTCCATAAAAGGGTTTTAAGTAATTCGGTTACTTTTGCAATGCAAGGAACAAAAGTAATAATTTATCTGAACTTATGTTCATAAGTGTCTTAATTTAGCTGCAATATGCCACGACCTAAAAGAAAACGCAATGTAACGCATCCGCCCCAGATGGAGGGATTCAAACCTTTTGGGATCCCAATCTCTGATCTGGAACCCGTTATTCTTTTTTTCGAAGAATATGAGGCGATCCGTTTGTTGGATTATTTGGGCATGACCCAGTTACAGGCAGCCAACGAGATGGCTGTTTCGCGTCCAACCCTGACAAGGATTTATGAAAAAGCCCGCCGTACAATTGCCGAGGCTTTTGTTGATGGCAAAGCCATATTTATCGGGGGTGGAGATTATCACACGGACGAGTACTGGTATCGTTGTGAAACCTGTCATAAACTTCTGATCAGCTCACAGGCAATGCAGTCCTGTTCGTTTTGTAATGCCGATAAAATCAGAAAATTATCAAATAAACCCGATATTGTTGAACATCAAAAGCACGAAGAGGAACCTGGATTTTGTATTTGCCTGAATTGCAACACCAAAATCCCTCATCAACCGGGCGTCCCATGCAGGGAGAGTTCATGTACGCAATGCGGAAAACAAATGATTCGCGAAAACAGCTACCATCATCAACTCTATCTCAAAAAGATCGGATTATCAGGCAAAGATTAATGAGGGTGTGAATTACATCCTGCATGTTGCTCACAGGTTTGACCACCATCAGTAACAGCGCCGTTCAGATAATTTATAACAACTTCTTCAGCAGGTCCTGAACAACCACGAATAACCTCAATACCTTCGGTATAAAGGTGATGAATGGCGCCGCCGCCAATATTTCCTGCAAGCATCAGCGTGACTCCTTCGCTTGCCAGAACTGCTCCAATCCCCGACTTACATCCACAACCTTCATCAGCTTTGATAACGGTACGATCAACTATCTGGTTTTCGGGGTTGATGGTAAAAATGGCAAAATTTTCGGAATGACCAAAATGTTCGTTAACATATCCGTTGTGAAATGGGATCGCGATTTTCATAACTTGTTTTTTTTATTGTCCGTTGGAAGTGCAAAAATAGACAATATTTTACAATTATGAACAAATGTTCATTAATTACAAAATATATGTATCTGGCATTTGGTTAGAAAATTTCACCCAGGATCAATTTATCAAGACCTGACCTGTTGTGTGAAGGCGTCACTTTGTATTCCGTTACGGATATTCCTGTTATCGTCTTGAATTGGCTTGAGAGATACTGGACACTGCTGTATCCCATCATGTATGCAATTTCACTTAGAGTAAGTTCTCCATATTCTATTAGTTCTTTGACTTTCTCAATTTTATGGAGGATAGTGAATTTTTCGAGAGTTTTACTTTCATGTTTTGAAAAGAGGGTCGATATATAGGAGTATGACATTCCGAACCGCTCAACAAGATAATCTGAATTACGAACCATTGCATTATAGGTCGAGTTATGAACCAGGTCGATTACTGCCTGCTTAATATGCTCAACCAGTACTTTTTCCTTGTTAATGATGATTTCGAAAACAAAACTCTCAATGATCGATTCGATCTTTTTCATGGATATTTTCTTCGTGTCGTGTGAAAGAATAATTGTGCCCAGCTTAATATCATGGAGTTCAATTCCATCCAAAGCTAATTCATGGCGAATTACATAAATGCAACAATTGCAAGTCATGTTCTTCACATTGATCGTCCGGACAGGAAAAGTTGTCAATTTCATCATGGAAATACTTGTATGTTTACAAGTAAATTAAAAATGTCGAAGTTATTTTTTGTCTGTTGGAATAAAGTAATTGTAGCAATTTAAATCCTTTGTTTCAATTGGTCGGACTTCCTGGAATGGTAAAATTGAAAATACTGCCTTTCTCAACTTCACTCTCCACCCAGATTTTTCCACCATGTTTCTCAATGAAATCCTTGCAGATAATAAAGCCTAACCCAGTACTGGATTCGCCTTCAGTGCCCTTGCGGCTCATATTTATATCAATTTTAAAAATACTGTCAATCATTTCTTTTGTCATTCCAATGCCGCTATCCTTTATTGAAATCATTACCCAAGTATCAGGTAAAGACTTTGCCATTATTGCGATGTACCCGTTTTTTGGCGTAAACTTTACTGCATTTGAGAACAAATTGAGTATTATGCTACCAAACATATTGATATTTTATGGACAATGATCGCCGATACATTATATCATATTTTTGCACATGACCTTAGAAGATTGAAAAAACGCTCGCACCTGCAATTTTTAAGAAATTTATAAATACACCCGGAACGGTCGTTTTTGATGGCAAGAAATTTCAAATTAAAATGAGAAAAAGATCTCATACACCAATTTTACTGGATGTCGGAAAATTACAAAAACCAGTCGTCGTTCCCTGGCTTAACAATATGGAAATGGAGTTTATCTGGACACCCTAAATTAGGAGTAAATTATGACCAGTATTTAACCCTGCGAAAATCGCTGTTAAACGTCTTGATCCCACAAAGTGTTCCTTCAATAGTGCCGTGGTCTATAATGACGTTTCCAGATAATATGGCATCTCCTTATTGAGAATGCTTCCAAATTTCCTCAATCTGCATTTTTTCTTGTATATTTGCCTTACCTTTTTTCGTCATTCTACGAAATACAAAACGACGTGATTGCAGAAATGAAATATTATACAGAAACCCAGGAGAAAATGACCAGGTATGCTAAAGCCATTGCGCATACGGCAAGGGTGTACATCCTGGACTTTCTTGCTGATAACATTTGAAGTGGTTGAGAAGAATGGTATAAACGCTGCCATTACCAAAATTGACGACATTATGGAAATCATGAAATTTGGCGTAAATTCCATTCCGGCGCTGGTTATTGATGGCAAGGTGGTATTGAAAGGGCGCGTTCCTTCATCAGATGAAATCAAGCAATTGTTAACCAAATAAAACCGCGATTATGAACAGGATCATTTGTTTTTTGTTTTTGTTATCTGTGGCAATCGGCGTCTATGCCTGTTCAGGGAGTTCATCCTCTTCCCCAAATGCGCTGTCATCATTGGCGACCGGGAAAAAGATAGAGGTTTTCTATTTCCACTTCACCCGACGTTGCATGACTTGCAACAACTTGGAAAAAGTATCGAAAGATGCCGTTGAAACTCAATTCGCGGCGCAGGTGAAAAATGGTGAGATTACTTTTAAAAGCGGAAATAAAGAAAGCTGTGGATGGAATGTTTAAATAGCAAAATAGCAAAATAGCAAAAATTATGCAATATCTTCAGGCAATTCTTGAAAACTCACAGTATGCTGCACTTACAGCATTTATCCTGGGATTAATGACTGCTATCAGTCCGTGTCCACTGGCAACCAATATTTCGGCAATCGGGTTTATCAGTCGTGATATTGACAACCGAAGAAGGGTTTTTATCAAAGGTTTGGTTTACACGCTGGGCCGCGCAGTTTCATATACAGGTTTGGGGGTAATTCTTTTTTTCGGCGCCAGTAAAATGCATGTCACGATGCTTTTCCAGGGATGGGGTGAAAAACTCCTTGGACCATTGCTAATCATCATCGGACTGTTAATGCTCGACTTTATCAATATAAAATTTCCCGGTTTTTCCAAGCTTACTGAAAAAATTGGAGAACACAGCAAACGCAGCTATTGGGGAACATTGTTACTGGGAATGGTGTTTGCCATGGCATTTTGTCCATACAGCGGAGTTCTTTATTTTGCCATGCTGATTCCCATTACGATAAGCAGCGTCAGCGGATTGTATTTGCCGGTCGTTTTTGCCATTGCAACCGGGTTACCGGTAATTATTTTTGCCTGGTTACTTGCGTATGCCGTAGGTAATGTTGGTAAACTTTACGACAGCATCAAAATATTTGAGTTGTGGTTCCGCCGAGTGGTAGCGGTTTTATTTATATTGGTTGGCATTTATTACATTGCCATCTTTTTTATTTAACCATGAACGAATTGTTCCAGAATCCCGGATTTCCACAGAACCAAATTTTCAAAAATGTTATCCGACATTTTTATCCGAGTTAATCAGCGAAAATCAACGAAAAACAGATAAATAAAGTAAGTGAACTTTCACTATTGGCAAAAATATCAAAATCACAAAACTTAAAAATTCATGTTTACAAAGTACAAAAACGAAATAATTGTAGCAATATTTATAATATTATTTACAATGACTTTTCATTATCTGTATGGTATTATACTGCCTTTCATTATCGGGTTAATACTGGCATTCAAATGTCAGCCGGTTATTACATTCATTCAGAAATTTGTCAGGAATAAAAATTTGGCAACTTCTTTTTTTCTTATTGGTATTACCAGCCTTTTACTGCTGTTTTTTTTGTTTTTTGCAGTTTATATCAACAAAGATTTCAACCGCTTACAAAATAGTTTCCACATATTGAAAACTGAAAATAAAGATAAATTAGATTATGCCGGGCAAAAGATAAAGAATTATTTAGAAAAGTTTTACGATGCTGATGAGTTAGAAACGAAAATAAAAATAAAGGCTGATTCACTTAAAACAAGTTTGACAAGTTCCGGTGAAACAGGAATTGATACCAAAGCAATTGAAGATGCATTTAACAAAATTGCTTCTGTTTTCACAAATAATTCAAAAAGTGAAACGAGTGAAAAATCAAAATTCAGCATTTTGTTCATTGCCTTATCGTCAATTGCTTATTTTGTGCTTATTTTGTTTAATATCGAATACTTTGACGCCTGGCGAAAAAGATATTTTGGAGGTAAGTTTAACGCTAAGTTCCAACTTGTTATCAACGATTTTAATCAAAGCTTTATAAAATATTTTTCGTTGAGGACAAAAATTGTTTTACTACTTTCAATCATTTATCTTACAGCGTTTATCATTTTAAATCTACCCGGATTTATCCTTTTTACGATTCTAATTGTTTTACTTTCCTACATTCCATATTTTCAATACATAGCGCTTATTCCAATTTCTATTTCCTGTTTGGCGCTTTCAACTGAAGGCGCTCATGGTTTCTTGTTTTATTATGCAATTGTAACCGGTGTGTTTGTATTCGCCAGTTTGGTAGAAGAAACTGTATTAAACCCATTCATTATTGAGAAAAATATTGGAATGAATCCGGTAATAATGGTTTTGGCAATTAGTGTATGGAGTTATGTATTGGGTACTCAGGGAATTCTTATTGGAATTCCACTTACAAGTTTAGTCATCATTTATGTGAAACGATACTTTTTAGAATCATATCAAAAATTGAATGAATCACCCGGTTTATAGGGTACTCCCTGCCACCAGGAATGGGCAATGGACAAGGATGCCCAGGACCAGGTGGTGGAGAAGTACAACGGTTCCGATTCTCCCCTGAAATGATCATCCTGCGAAAAGCGCTTAAAATGAGGTTGCCCCTGACTTTTGTTGGAGTAGTAACTGTCACTAAAAGCCAAAAACGGAAAAGCCTCTCCTCCCTGACCTCTCGCTTCAAAATTGTCGCACATCCCATTTTATGGCTTTACTGATTAGACTGCGAAAAATCAAAAAACTTGGGCTTATTTTTCTTTTTTCATGAATTTTTGTTTCAAACTATCAACTGCATAATACACCACCGGAACCAGGTAAACCGTCAGGATAAGTGATGAAAGCAGTCCGCCGATAATCACCCATGCCAGTCCGTTCTTCCATTCACTGGCTGTTCCTTTTGCAAGCGCGATCGGCAACATCCCGATCACCATCGAAAGGGTGGTCATTAAAATGGGACGCATACGTTCCTTCCCGGCAATGATCAATGCTTCTTTGACACTTTTCCCCTCGGCTTTTAACTGGTTGGTAAAGTCCACGATCAGGATTGCGTTTTTTGCGACCAGCCCCATAAGCATTATCAGACCAAGCAATGAAAACAGACTCAGATTACTCATCGTTAAATTTAAAGCGAGAAAAGCGCCGATTACTGCTACAGGAATGGAGAACAATACGACAAGCGGATAGATGAAACTATCGTACAGCGCCACCAGGATCAAATAGATGAGCAGAAACGAAACCATCAATACCGACCCCAAAGCGCCGAAGCTGTCGTTCTGTCTTTTGATGTCGCTGCCCCAGGTCATTTGAATGCCCTCAGGCAAAGGGTTTTTCCTGAGATAAGCAACCACATCGTCGGCCACGGTTCCCGAAGGCCGGCCCAGGGCTTCCGCAGTCAACGTCACTGCCGGCTGACGATCCTTTCTTTCGAGCAAAGATGGAGAGTTGTCCTGCGCTACTTCCGCAAATTGCCTTACTTCAATGGGCATGCCCATTGGGTTTACAATGGTCAGTTTGTTGACATCTTCGAAATTTTTACGATTGAAATCATCCAGCCAGATTCTTACAGGATATTCCGTTCCGTTTTCAGTTAATGTCGCATCGTCGTTTCCCGTAAAGGCGCTTCTGATGTTCATTCCCACATAAGCGGTGGTTAATCCAAATCGCTGCAGTTTATCCTTGTCAGGAATGATTTTATATTCAGGGCTTCCTTCTTCCACAGATAAACGAACATTATCGGCGCCTGGAATTTTTTCGATCACGGATCTTAAAGCATTTCCTGTTTTCATGACCAGAGCGACATTGTTTCCGCTCACGGTCAACTCAATGGGCGCGGTACGCGGGATTAACCCCAATGCAGACATGGAGTAGTTGATCCCCGGGAACTGCTTTTGAAGCGCTTCCCGCGATTGCTTCATGAATTCCTCGGTATGCCGGTTGTTTCGTTCGCCGGCAGGTTTTAACTGGATAGTAAATTCAGTTTTGTTGGATGCCCCAACGCCAAGACTGCCGATACCGGTACCCGGACCTCCGATGTTACTGAATACGGTTGCCACCCCGGGTTCCCGCAGGATGAAGTCTTCAATTTGTCTCGACCGGATGTTGTTCTGTTGAACGGATGTTGATTTGTCAAATTCGAGGTTCAGCCGGAATTTTCCCTGGTCGCCTGTGGCGATGAGCTCTTTGCCGATAATGCCTTGTTTAAACATGACCCCGGTAAATACAAACAGCATCAGCACAATTCCTGCAAAGATGAGTTTATGCGCGAGTACCCATTCCAGTTGTACCCCATACCATTTGATGAATTTCTTCAGATTTTGTTCAAACCAAAGTAAAAAACGATTGAAAAAGTTGGTTGGTTGTAAATCCTCGGATTTACCTATTCTGGACGCCAGCCAGGGAGTCAGGGTAAAGCCAACCAATAAGCTGGTGAGCGTTGAAGTAACAACCACAATCGAAAATTGTTTGAGCATATCGGCAACAAAAACCTGCAGGAACAATATTGGCAGAAACACCACAACATCTACCAAAGTGATGGATAATGCAGAAAACCCAATCTCCATTCTACCATCCAGCGCAGCAACACGTTTGTCCTTTTTCAAATCGAGATGGCGTTGAATGTTTTCCAATACCACCGTGGCATCATCAACCAGGATGCCTATAATCAGCGACATGGCCAGCAACGTCATCAGGTTCAGCGTATAGCCCAGAATCCACATGACCGCAAAAGCAGTCACCAGCGAAGTTGGAATCGCAATGAGTACGATCAGCGAATTCCTGAAACTTCTCAGAAACAACAGCATGACCAATGAAACGAGGATTACCGCCAGAAACAAATCGAAAACAACAGAGTCAACTGCCGCGATGGTTTTATCCGTGCTGTCATCGGCAATCACAAATTGTACGTCGGCAGTGGCATATTGCTGTTCAATGGATTTAAATTTTGCCCGAACCAGCCTTGAAACGTCCACTGCATTGGCGTCGCCTTGCTTTTTTAATAATAATCCAATGCCGTTCTTTCCATTGTAGCGGCTGATGGATGTGATTTCCTTGATTCCATCCATAACAGTTGCAACATCTTTCACATATACCGGACTTCCGGCAACAGGCATCGCCACCTGCACATTTTTAATGTCGTCAATGGTGGAAAATTTTCCGGTTAACCGGACGGAATTATTTTCGGTGTTGGTTTGAACTTTCCCGGCAGGCAAATCCAGCCCCGAACGGTTAATGGCTTCTGTGACCTGTGAAAGCGAAATTCTATATAATTTCAATTTTTCCTGGTTGACCTTTACCTCTATTTCCCGCTCTTCGCCACCCAACAGGGTGATTTCCGCCACTCCTTTTAACTGCTGTATTTGCGGAAGGAATTCATCTTTCATTTTCTGATAAAATTCTGTTCCCTGTAAATTACTGGCAGCGCTGACCGACATGATCGGTAAATCGTTGGGGGAAACTTTGCTCATGACCGGACTCAGGATATCCGAAGGTAAATCTTTGCGGATATTATCAATGTAGCGCTGAGCATCCTGCATGGTTTTTCCCAGGTCGGTACCATATTTCAGGTTGACAATAATGATGGAGGCATTGGGCAGTGATTTGGTTACCAGATAGTCCACTCCTTCGAGGTTGGAGAGTGCATCTTCGATTTTGCGAGAAACTGAAGTTTCTACTTCCGGTGGTTCAGCGCCAGGATACAGGGTTTTGATTACCACTACCGGCTGATTGAAATCGGGCATCAGTTCGTAACTCAGATTTTTATATCCGATAAATCCGGCTAAGGTCAGCACACTGAAAAGAACGATGATCAGCGAAGGACGATTGATTGATATTTGTGTGATATTCATGGCTCCCCGATTTATTTAACGGTAACATTGGCTCCATTAAAAAGGTTGATGAACCCGCCGGTGATCATTACATCGCCTTCCTTTAATCCCGCGCTCACCACTGCTTTGTTTTTGGCTCGGGTTGAAACGGTGATATCTTTGAGCGCCGCTTTTCCGTTTTCAACCAGGTAAAGCTGTGGGTGAACCGATGACCCGACGATGGCAGAAGCCGGGATGATCATGCGTTTGCCTCCTTTCCTTTCTGCCAGCAACACCTTGCCAAACATTCCGGCTTTGATTGTTAAGTCTGGCGTGTTTTGAATGGCGATCTGCACCGGAAAACTGCCGGCGACATTTGCCCTGCTTCCGATCAGAGTCGCCTTCCCCGAAAGAACGATCGCAGGAAAGGCATCCGCGACGACATTATAGGAGATATTGGCATTGAACAAATTCAAATCCGTTTCGGGAACGGTTACAGTAAATTTCAACTGAGCGATATCCGTAATTTGAAGCAATGGAACGCCCGGGGCTGCAAATGCGCCCACCTCGGTCAGTTTTGCCGTGACCACTCCTTCAAATGGCGCTGTGATGGTTGTTTTGTTGATCTGCTCCAGCAAGGAGCTTCTTTGAACTTTGGCAGATTTCAAACCCAGCTCGGCTTTCTCCAGCAGCGCTCCCTGAACGGCATCGGCATTTGTGAGGATCGTATAACGCTTTACATCAGCCTCCAGCCCTTCAATTTGTACTTCGACTGATTGAAGTTGCAGCTTCAGCAATGAGTTATCCAATTGTAACAAGGGCTGCCCATTTTTCACATTGCTGCCTGCATCCACAAGAATACAATTAATCTTACCCTGGATTTCAGCGCTAAGTTTCGTTTCCTTGTTCGGTTCAAAGGTTCCGGAAAACGAATAATCAGCATCAATATCCGCCATAAGCAAGGTGTCGGCATTCACGTTAACGGCTTCTTCCTTGTTATATTGATAAACTTGTTGCCGTGCCGTTTCTTTGTTGTTCATTAAACGAATAACCACGATGGCAAACAACATGACCGGTATGACGATATAAAGGACTTTTTTCATAGCTTATTTATTTAAAATGTTGCCTGTTAATTTTTTTAATTCCAAATCTGCTTTTAGATATTCAACCACTGCGGTAAGGTAGTTTTGCTGGGCTTCGCGCAATGCATTGTCAGCCAGCAGAACATCTGGCAAACCTGCCGTGCCTTGTGCCTGCTGCAAAATCGTTTGCCCATAAACGGATTGTCCAAGCGCTATTTGCGAGCGGGTGGTTTCCAGTGAATGTTGTGCAACCAACCTCTGCTGCCGGGCATTGTCAATCTGCATATTAGTTTGTTCCGTTATTAAACTCTGCTGGAGTTCACTGTTCCTGACTTCAAGTTTCTTCTGGTTGATTTTCCTTTGGGTGATTGACCCGTTAAAAAGGGGATAGGTCAATTGAAGTCCTCCATATCCGATGGGATAAAATTTCAAAAACTCGTATGGTTGTTTGTCATAGCCAAAGCCACTGACGCCATAAAAGCCATATAGCGCCAGGGATGGCAACCGTGAATTCTTCAATGTCCGGAGTTCGCTGACCAGCAATTTTGATTGTATTTCCGAAAGACGGAATTCGATGGTCGAAGCGTTTTTATAATCCCGGTTATCAGGATGGTATAGTGACAGAGGTTCAATGCCAATGTGGCGTTCCCCGGAGATTCCCATGATGAATTTCAAGGCATTGATCACCTGTTCGTATTTGTTGCCGATTATTTCGCCCTGATTGGTCAGTTGGTCAATTTGCAACTGTACCTTGCTAACATCAGCGCCTTTCGCAAGCAATTGTTCTTTGAGCAATTGCAGGTTCTTCAGCAATTTCTTATTGTTTATGAGGTTGCTGTCAATGAATGCACGCTGACTATTCAGGATTTGTGCATTATAGTACAAATTGGATATTTCAAAAAAGATTTGCTCCGTTGTTTTCTGCACCTGCAATCCGCTGATTTCCGCTCCGATCTTCGTTGATTGGATGGCTCCATACACTTGAGGATTATACAATGACATCGTAAGTTGAAGATTGGCATTGATGTTATGCGGAACGCCAAATTGCACCTCTTTAAATTGCCCGTCAGGTCCCCCAAAAGCCGACAATGGCATAAACTGGTAGGGCAGGTTGGCATAGTAGCGGTAATCGGCATTGACATTTACTTTGGGAATCAGGGTTGCCCGTGCCTCTTTATGTCTCTGATCTCCAATTTCACTGGAGTTCCGGCTTATTTGCAAATTCTTGTTGTTCACCAGGGCTGTATCAATGCACTGTTGCAAGGTCCATACCTGGCTGTTCACATTCCCGGTAACGAGCGCCGCAAAGAACAGCAATAAACTGATTCTGTGTTTGTGAATATTTACTAACATAATTGGGAAAATTTTTTACTTATTTGGTTCTGATTAGTGTAAGGATAGATTGAATCATGTTTTCGCCGCTCTGTTTTAAATCGAATTGAAAATTTGCGGTTCTCCACTTAAACATCTGAAGTTTGAATGCACCCATAACGATATGCACCATTTCATCAGTTGTAATGGCATTTGTAAAAACACCTTTTTGCTGTCCCTCCATAATGTCGGGCATCAAATGTTTCATTTTAATACTCATTAGCTTCAGTATGGCGTCATTGATGCGTTGGGTCTCTTCCATAAGCCCGTCGGAAAATACCGCGACAACAAATTGAGGATGTAAGTCGAAAAACCTGAATTGTTCACGGAACAGGGCTTTAAAATGTTCTTCAGGATCTGATGAGCCGGATATATTGGACAACCGTTGGTCAATGCTGTCGGCTAAAAATGTCAGCATGGCAATGATAATTTCCTCCTTACTTGTGAAATGCCGGTATATAGCGCTTTCAGAAAATTTCATTTCTTTCGCCAGGTTTTTTATCGTCAACCCGCCAACACCTTCTAAAGTCAGTATTCTACTGGCCGCCTCAATGATTTCTACTTGTCTGTCGGAAAGTTCTTTGGACATAATATTGAGTTAAAAACAAAAGTATGTGAATATTCACTCTGCAAAGATAGTCTAAGTTCTCCAAAATGCAAGTATTATTTTGTTTCGTGCTGGTTTTTTATTAGCCTTTGAGCTGATAAGGGATATGGTTCTTGTTTTCATAGGCTTTCTGTTGTTTCATGCGGTCGCAAATCCACCCGCACTTTAGTTTTTGTCAGTTGTTTGATTATATAAGACATTTTGCCACAAAAAACCCCCTCCCATTTTTGGGAGGGGGCAGATTCTCCCCTCCCTTTTTTGGGAGGGGAAAGGGGGTGGGGTTACCTCGTTTTCACCAATTTCATGGTTTCAACATAACTATCAGCAACCACTCTTACAAAGTAAAGTCCCGATGGAAGATCAGCAGTTTTGAACTCATGCTGTTTCTCGCCTATCATTGAAGCGGAAATTATTTTCTCGCCATTCATACCGTAAATTTCCACCTTAACATTGTTGTACAGTTTTTCTGTTTTCTGTACAAGGGTGAAATTACCGTTAGTCGGGTTCGGGAAAATGCTGAAGAAGGCATTTCCGGTACCTGCTATCAATTCCTCCTGACCGGCAGGAGCTTCAGTAATTTTCTGTGGAGAACACCAAGGACCGTTCGGAGCGATTTTGCCAAGCATATAACCGCCTGATAACACTTTGGTTCCTGCGTAGTAGAAGATTTTCTGACCTGCAATAAAGGTTGCGCTGCCGCCGCCAAAAACCGTAAATGTGTTCGGAGTTCCGGCTACATTAATTATTTCGTAAGCATTATAACAAGCAGTTGCGGTAACGTTGCCGGTGACTGTAATTATTGGGCAAACATTGGAGGCAAGTGTAACTGTAAAGCTTTTAGTTTTCACACAGTTGTTGAAATCTGTAACAGTTACCGAGTAAGATCCGGCAGTAAGTCCGGCGATATCCTCAGTAGTTGCTCCGTTACTCCACAAGAATGTATATCCGGGGGTTCCACCGAGCACAATCAGATCAATGCTTCCGTCAGCGGCGTTTGGACATGAAGCTGGCATAATCAATCCAGTAACGATGATTTCCGTGGGCTCTAGAACCATGAAACCATTCGATCCCCAACAAAAGTGAGAATCTGTAACCTGAACGGAATAATGTCCTGCTGGTAATCCGGTAATGGTACTGGTAGTGGCTTGGTTGCTCCATAAATAGGTATATGGAGGCGTTCCACCATACGGGTTTGCAGAAAGCTGTCCATCGCTCCCTCCATAACAGGTTACGACGTTACCATAAGGCGCTCCTAATACAATAATTTCAGAAGGCTCAATAACTGTCCAGTTTCCTGTAGCCGTTGAATTGGCTGCATCAGTAACAGTAACATAGTAAATGCCTCCACAAATTGAAGTTAGATCTTGCGTTGTGCTGCCACAGCTCCAAATATAAGTAAAAGGCGATACTCCGCCTGTTACTGTTAGATCAATAGCGCCATCGCAGGAAAATGCGCACGAATTATTGGTAACAAGAGCTGTCATTCCGATAGGAAGAACGGAACCCTCTATCTTTACATTATCGAGATACAAGTTGTTACCCCAGGCGCTAACACCTGAAAAGCGGATAATATTTGCCCCGACAGGTATCGGTATGGAATAAGTTGCCCATTGATTGGCTGTTGGAATAAATGCAGATGTAGTGGTTCCGCCTGTATTAAGTATTCCCGAAGGTCCGCCAGCCATGCCTGCAAGCAAGGTGTAGGATACTCCATTGTTGATAGAATAATAGATTTTCAGCGAATCTATATATGAAGCGGAATAGGCGGCATAAGCATAGTCAAATTTCAAAACCGGGATATACAAAGAGGTGGCGTCGAAATTCAGCGTCATCAGGTCAAAAGGCGTAGCCAATTCAAAATTGAAAAAATCGGCGAAGGCAGAGGCAGCGCCAATACCATATCCGCTGGCGTCTGTTGAACGCGTCCATTCCTGTGTGCCGAGGCTTTTACTCCAGCATGCAGGTGGGAAAGTGGCGAGTTCAAAATTCTCGGAGATAGGAGCCGGAAAACTTGGACACAGCGTGGCAAAGGTGTATGGACAGCCCACGAACTGAACAAACCGCCGCCACAAATACTGCGGATATAAAAACTATAAGATGTTCCGGGCGATAGTTGGTTAAGGGTATATGGGTTTAACGTGGTATTGGGAATCATTATTCCCTGACCCTGAATAAAACCTGCAGGACCCCATTCAATTGCCCATTCGGCAGTGCCATTGGGATTCCAGCCCAGATTGGCTGAAATGGTGGAAATGCCCGTTGCGGTGAGCGCAGTTGGAACAGGACAGGTTTCAAACGTTGTTACGTTAACTTCGTTGGAGTTGGCAACGCCATTGGAATAAAGAGCAGAAACCATATAATAGTAAAGCGTGGTTGGGGCTGTGGTAATATCCTGGTAAGTAGTACCTGAAATACCGGTGACGGTAGTTGTATAGGTTCCGGAAACAGTACCGCGGTGCAGCGTGTAATTAGTAAATGACCGGTTAGGATTGGACGGCATCAGAATGGCAGGCGCTGTAAAACTAAGCTGGTGGATTATGGGTTTAGGTTCTGCGGCAATATTCAAAGTTGGTAAATTCTGCATTCCTTCCACCTCATTTCCCGAAGTGAGAACAATCGCTTCATTGGAACTGTTATCGCCGGGAACTGTCATGTATGCGCGCATCATCAGGTTATATGGGAAAGTAACCCAGATAGCTCCTCCATTTGATGAGTAGCTGCAACGGTAATGGTTGCTGTATGTGTCGGTGCCAACAGTTGGTCCAACAGTGCTGCCGGCAGTCCATTGGGTAACAATGTAAAAAGTTTGTCCCGCTGTAACTGCAAGAGGCGTAGTGAGTGATTTGAGTACCCACTGCCCTGTAGCCGAGGTTACCGGCACGCTTGCAAAAGATTGAATCGGGGATATCAGGTTAGGGATGCCTCCGTTATCGGGGCAAAGACTGATGGATTCCCAATTTGTCGGAGTAGAGCTGCGAGACAGTACGCCAATGTTTGTAAGTGTTCCGTTAGCTGGTATTGTAATCTTGGTATAGAACCGCTGTAGGGTTGTTGTAGGCGAGCCTATCCAGTAAAATGTTTCAGCGGAATTATCGTCGAAACGAATCTCTTCAAGTGGTAAAGGAGCTGCCCAGGTAAGATTCACGTAAGGTCCTATTACCGGCGTAGCGGTAAGATTCTGCGGTGAGTTGAGATAACCATTACCTGTTAAGGCTACAAAATGATCAATCTCATTTTCTGTAATTCTAAGATTAGCAGTTTTATCGCCTGTTGATGTAGGTTTAAACACAACGCTCACAGTGTATGAAGCTCCAGGTCCAAGAACTTTTGAATAGGTTGTTCCATCGGTAAGTACAAACTGGCTTGCATCAACGCCTTCCAGAACCAAAGCATCAACTGTGATTGTTCCGATGCCTGCATTCTTTATTGTAAAGATTTGAGGTAGCGACTGAATGCCAAGATTTACCTGTTCAAAATTCTTTGAAGAAGGCGAAACGCTGAATAAAGGAGTGGTAGCCACATGGTATTCAATCTGCAAATTCGGTTTGTGGGTGGCGTCATTATAACCTGAAAACCTGAATAACGAAGTGGATGTTCTCGTGAAACCAAAACCAGCCCAACCTGCCGCTAACTGGTCGGTAATATAACCATTACCAATGGCATTTAATGTTGAATTAAACCATAGCGGAGGAGTTCCTGTCCATGTGCCGGACCACGACGGCGCACCATCTCCGCAATCGGAGTGCAGAATTGCGCCTGAGGTTGTAACCGGATCGTTGGCAAGTGAATATATACCATTGACGGCAGTAGATGTTCCAACTCCGCCAAAATAGTAATAGTTCAGAGTTGCCTTGGTAATAATTGCATTAACCGGCAAGCTTGAAATGTCGAATTTTACATATCCACGTCCTGAAGTATCGTTAACAGTTGCAGAAGCATTCATCCAGGGACCTTTTTTCAGGAAGGAGCCATTTGTTATATAACCGGTGCCATCGGTAACGTTAAATGGATAAACTGTGGTTGTATATTGTTCCAGAGTTGTAACCGTTATTGGTCCTGCCCAGGGGCTGAAAACGCCCGAGCCGCAATCCTGTCGTACATAAACATGGTATGAGGTGAGGGAATTTAACCCCGTTAAACCATACGGATTGGTGACAACGCCTGGAATAATAGTTCCGGTTCCGGCGGCATGACCAACAGAGCCATAATCAATTTGAACCATTGGCGCGCCGGTCCATCCTATTGAAGCGCCTGAGTTAGTGATATTGGTTGCTGCAAGACCAGTGGGTAACGGGCAATTTATAGCAACAACGGTTAATGTAACAGGAACATCAACCTGTGGCGTTACCGGGTCATTGCACAGGATGCGGATAACTCCTTGATAACTGCCTTGCGCAAGGTTGGCAGCGTTAAAAGTTACATCGAGAACCTGATTGCCGCCAGGGGTAACAGTTCCGGAGAGTGGCGCAACTGAAACCCACTGAGGGAATGGCGTACCGTCGAGGTTGCCGCGAATGTTCCAGTTACGAAGAAGAAGCGGATTGTTTGAAAGATGTGACCAGCCAACGCCGCTGCTAAGAAAATCGCCGTTGGGATCGTTTGGTCCCGCATCTGTACCTGGAATATAGATTCCTGCGTCGGTTTGTGTAAACTGGTATCCAATCCAAATATCCTGACCGGTCATCGGGACAGGAGTAGTAAGGACGACATTTTCCCATGCTGCGCCAGCCGGAGTAAAAGTTTGCGAACTGAGTACAGGACCTGGTTCATAAGTAGTGCCCATACCATATACTTTCACAGTCATCAAATTGCTTCCGGTGGTATTAAGCGCATTAATATAAACATCAACAGAAACAAGGTTCATACCTGCAACCGGTAATGTCATGGCATTTGGAAACCTTGCTGCAACAGTGATAGTTATTGGCGGCGAATTCCATCCGATTGCCGAAGAATTATCGCCATCATAATGTAAAATGGCAGTCGCGCCAGGCGCATCGGTTTTAGTTTTCGGGGCGGAAGGCGTCGAATTGGGAGAAGCATAGCAATTGCTCAGCGACATTGAAGACTGGCGGCTCGGATTTGAAATCATTGCAACCTGGTTTACGCCCGGCGCATCAGAATTTAAAATAATACTTGTATTGAAGATAAGGTTTGCAACGCCAGTATTTGCAACTGTAAGCTGCTTAACCTGTGTCTGACCAGTTGCAAGTGTAGCGGAGAGACTGGTAGGAGCCACGCTTATAATTGGATCAGTTGGCGCAACAAACGCTACGTAAGAGGCGTCATCGAAAAAGAATTTGGGTAATTCACCAGTGCCGGTTTTGGCTCCCGCATACAAGTCAATACCTCCAAGTTGTTTGGTGCCTGTGGTGCTGCCAGCCTGATAATGAAATGGCCATTCATGCACTAAAATGCCGTTTACATAGAGTTTAATAAGGTCGGCGTCAAGATCTATTTTATTGATAACCTCAAACCAGGTAGATTTTGGATAAGTAAAAGCGAAAGGAGTAGCGCTTCCGGCTAAAAGTTCACCCGCGCCGCTTGTGCGAAAATAAATTTCACAAGCATATTCAGTGCCTGGCGACTGGAAATGCTGAATGTTAAAGTAACCGCATTTGCCGGTTTCAATATACATCCACCATTTAACGTCATAAGCTCCGGTTGTTTTGTTTCCAAGTTTCCAAATCTGATCAGTTGCAGGAGAAGGGACTTCATCACAAAGAACCGATTTGGTTCCGCTGTGGGCAAAGGCTGTGCTGATCTGACCGTCTTCGGCTGATCCGGGTAAGTTGCTCCATGTGGTCCACCACAGGGGGCTTTGAACTGCAAGAAAGCCACCGGTCGTATAGCTTTCAAAATCATCGTTGTATGGGAGAGTGCCTTGTGAAAATACTCCCAACCACAAAATCATCGCTGAAATAATCAGTACTAATTTTCTCATAATCATGTTTTTAGGTTTTGTGAATACTAATTAATTTGTAAATAATATATATATATGGGGTTTATGGATTGTAGAAAAGAAAAAACTGCGATAGATAATCAATACTCATAATATCACTTGGTTAAGAGAAAATTACCCGGATATAAATGATCGAAAATACGATGTGAAAAGGGAATGTAAATTTAAGAAAATAACCGGGTTACTCAGGTAAATACCGACATTTAACATTTTTTAACAATTGCGTTATTCTGTTAAATATCTAACAGTTTACATCTGCGCAAACGGCATAATAAAGTTCATCTTCGAGCTTATTCTGAACTTTGAACTTTGAACCTGAAACTTTAAACTTTGAACTTTGAACTTTGAACTGTCTAATACGCCCACTTCACCCAGATAGAACCCCAGGTGAATCCACCGCCAAAGGCAGCGAGTATTATGTTGTCGCCTTTTTTCAGTTTATTTTCCCATTCCCAGAGACATAATGGAATGGTGGCGTCGGTGGTATTTCCGTAACGGTCAATGTTGATCATTACCTTTTCCTTGCCAATACCCATTCGGCGGGCTGTGGCGTCAATAATCCGCAGGTTTGCCTGGTGCGGCACAAGGTATGAGATATCATCGGCGGTAAGATGATTTCTCTCCATAATTTCGGCGGAGACATCAGCCATTCGGGTAACTGCAAACTTGAATACCGGCTGACCTTCCTGATAAATGAAGTGTTCTTTGGCGTCAACCGTTTCATGTGAAGCCGGTTTTAAAGAGCCGCCTGCTTTCATGTGCAGATGAACGCGCCCAGAACCATCGGTTCCGGTAAGCGAATCCATTATGCCGACATTTTCGGTAGTTGGTTCGAGCAGCAGCGCGCCGGCTGCGTCGCCAAAAAGGACACAGGTTTCGCGGGCGGTATAATCGGTGATTGACGACATTTTATCGGCGCCGACTACAATCACCTTTTTATACATTCCTGTTTCAACGTATTTCGACGCGGTGATTAATGCGAAAAGCAAACCCGAACAAGCGGCATTGAGATCGAAACTGAAAGCATTCTTTAGCCCCGCTTTATGGCTGATGATATTGGCAGTTGCCGGGAAAGTCATATCAGGAGTAACCGTTGCGCAGATCAGCAATTCAACATCCTCTGGATTGGTTCCTGTTTTTTCGAGTAACCCGCGCACCGCTTCAGCGCCCATATCAGAAGTTCCAAGTCCTTCGCCTTTGAGAATATGTCTTTCACGGATTCCGGTGCGTGACATAATCCATTCATCGGTTGTTTCCACCATAGCTTCCAACTCCTTATTAGTCAATATATAAGGAGGAACCCATGCATGGATTCCTGAAATTTTCGCTCTGAGTTTCGACATGTTAATTAGATGTTATTGAGAGAAAAATGCTCGAGGGCATGCCTGATTTTCATGGATAGTTTAGCGTCATGCACCTCTTTTGCCATAAGGATCATTTTTCGGATGGCATTTGCATTTGATATTCCATGACCCACGATCACAGTTGAATTAACGCCGAGAATGGGAGTGCCGCCATAAGTTTCATAGTTGAACCGGTCGAGATAGCTGTCTTTGATTCCTCTTTTAACGAGAACCCGGTACATCGCTTCAACCTGCTTGAGTACAATGTTGCCAACAAATCCGTCGCAAACGATTACGTCGACATTGTCGCGAAACAACTCGCGACCTTCAACATTACCGACAAAATGAAAATCTTTGGAATCTTTCATCAGTTGAAAAGCTGATTGTGTGGTCAGGCTTCCTTTTTTCTCTTCCGCGCCGATGTTAAGCAAGCCAACCCGCGGCTTCTTTATATGAAAAACATGTTTTGCAAAAAGCGATCCGAGGATTCCAAACTGGTACATTACATCGGGTTTGGCGTCTGGATTTGTTCCAACATCAATTAAAACCGATGAACCTCCGTTTTCCTTGGGAATATAGGCTGGTGTACTTGGTCGTATGATACCCTGAATAGTATTCACGCTGTAGATTGATCCCACCATCATAGCCCCACTGCTTCCAGCGCTCGCAAAGGCATGAATTTCTTTGTGTTTCAATAATTTAAAACCAACTGATATACTCGAATCGGGCTTGTTTAGCAGAGCCTTGGTTGGCTGCTCGTCCATCTCGATCATATCGGGAGCGTCGACAATTTCAAATTTATCGGGACTAACATTTTCTTCCTTCAGGAAAGAGAGGATTTTTTCCTTACCACCGATCAACACCAATTGATCGGAATCAGGAAGGTCCTTTTGCGCCATGATGGCTCCAAGCATGGCAGACCTGGGCGCAAAGTCACCCCCTAAAACATCAAGACCGATTTTCATTGGCTACGATTTAAATTAGATCATTATTCCGCAGCAGCTTTTACAACAGCCTGTTTTCCTCGGTAATAACCACATTCAGGGCATACGCGGTGGTAAAGGACAGAAGTGTTACAGTTTGAACAAACAATAGTGGTACGAGCCACCGCTTTGTCGTGCGTTCTTCTCTTATCCCTGCGGGTGGTCGAAATTTTATGTTTTGGGTGTGGCATAATTAAATTATTTACGATTTACGATTTAAATTTTTCTTTCAGTTTATTAAGAACGTTCCATCGGGGATCCGGCTCTGTTTCCGAATGTAAATCCGTGAGTTTCTTAATAATTTCCGGATTACACTTACTGTTTCCATTGTCATCCTCCGGATGAACTCTTCTTATTGGCAGCATTAGTTGAATATATTCATAAAGAAAAGGCGCAATGTCAAAGTGATAGTCTGTTTCTGGAATAATTTGAACATCTTCACTTTCCTCAAAATAGTGGTCGCCAGGTTTAACAATGAGCCGCTCATCCCCCTTCACTTCCAATTCAACCGGTTCGTTGCAACGGTCGCAAGGTACAACTAAACTTCCATTTAGCGCAAAGTGCATATCCATCATGCGATCTTCTTTTACCATAGTCACTTTTACGGCAATTGTTCCATTGCTGATACCAGTGTTTTCAAACTGTTCAAAGAACTCTTCTCCGATTTGAAAATCGAAAATATATGTTCCGGGTTTCAAGCCGCCGAATGCAATCTGGTATTGTTCCGGGTAATTCACCTTTACCTTTAAAAGGCCGCAAAATTAAAAATTAATTTGGTGATTACCAAATAACTATTTCCGTCTATCTTTGCCTTAATGAACATAACCCTCAATAAAATGAACTTATGATCAACCAATTGATTACAAAAATACTCCCTTTGACGCCGAAAAAGCTGGTATGGGTGTTTTCGCGAAAATACATTGCCGGCGAAACTCTTGACGCCGCCGTGAAGGTATGCAAGGAGCTCAATGCGAAAGGGATAAAAATTACGATAGACCTCCTTGGCGAGTTTATCACACGGCTTGATCAGGCAAATGAAAACAAACAGGCGTATCTGAATATAATTGATCGGATCGAAACGGAGAAGATTGATGGCAATTATTCGTTAAAGCCAACCAGTTTTGGGTTGTTGATTGATGAAGAGGCTTGTTACCGGAATATCCGCGATATTATTGCAAAAGCGGCAGGATATCGCAATTTTGTTCGGATTGACATGGAGGATTCTCAGTGTACCGACATGGAAATCAATCTTTTCAGAAGATTGCATGCCGAATTTCCAAAGCATGTCGGACTAGTGGTGCAAGCCTACATGAAGCGCACGCTGAATGACCTGACCAACCTTAGCTATCTGAATAGGTTGGAAACGCCTGTGAACTTCAGACTTTGCAAAGGAATTTATGTTGAACATGAAGCGATTGCATATAAGAAATACCAGGAGATCAATGATCATTACCTTAATGACCTTGAATATATGCTTCAAAATGGTTTTTATCCTGCCATTGCTACCCACGACAAGCAACTTGTTGACGGCGCTTACAGGTTGATTGAAAAATATAAGACCCCTCAGAATAAATATGAATTTCAGATGCTGTACGGCGTCACACCCGAGTTGCGGAAAACTATTGTTGATAAAGGTCACACAATGCGTGTTTATGTGCCATTTGGCAAGGACTGGTTTGGCTATTCAACCCGCCGGCTGAAAGAAAATCCGAAGATGGCAACGCATATTATCAAGGCGTTGTTTGTTGGAGGGTGATGTGTTTTAGTTGGTAAGTTGGTAACTATTTAAACGCTTTTTCCAACATCCCATCCCCACTTAATTTCAGCCTGTCGAAATAGGATGGGGCAGGTTTGCCCAGGAGTTTATCCACAAAAATTTTCGCAAGGTATTGGCCCAGCATGAAACCTTGTCCTCGCAAACCCAGAAACAATCCAAGTTCGGCGTCAATAATCATGCGCGGCTCAACATAATAGCCAGCCCAAACTGCCTGAAAGCCGACTGAAGAAAGCTCAGGAATCCAGTTGGTAAAGATTTCCGAAGCAATTTCAACAAAATCCTGCGAGTTGATTTTGATGTTTTTATCTGCCTCCATCGGTTCTATTGCAGGAGAAGCGCAACCGATAATCTGTCCGGTTTCGGCAAGCTGTTGTCCGTAAACGGCGGTGAAGCCTTTGTAACGGCGCCGGTCAATAAGCATAGGCAATGGCAGCCCGGCTTTGCCAAGCATGGGCAAACGACGCGTTATAAACGCCTGATGTTTAATTGGGAACAGTCCGGTTTCAATACCAAGCTGTCGCGCAAATTTATCGCCTTCGGGACCCATTGCATTGATAAAAATATCCGTTTCATATTCCACGTAATCATGCTGATGGTTCTGAACCAGCACAAAGTAGCTGTTGCCGGATTTATTTACGTCAATAAGTTTGCAATCCTCTTCAACTTTGCCGCCATTACCGATTCCCATTTGCCTGATAAGATCAATGACTCTTCCGGGGGTTGCCTGCCAGCAATTGCGCGTTATCAACGCCGACTGATAAGTTGTCAGTTCAGGATTGATCCGGGGCGATATTTCCTTTACAAAATCTTTCGGATCAACCATAAAGGCATCCGACCATGACATTGATTCAGTTAGCGCCCTGTACATTGTTTCGTCGTGCGCAAAAGTCACATAAAGAATCGGGCGGTAGTCAATATTGTGAATTTTCTGAAGATCCTTGAAAATCTCGTGGTTATGGGTTGCAATATCGGAAAGTTCAGGAATGGAGAAATTCGGACGACCTCCTGCAATATTTCGCCACGAAGCGCCGCGCCCGAAGTTGATCAATACCGGCGCCATACCAGCTTCGGCAAGGTAACGGAAAAGCGCGCTCCCGCCAATTCCGCCGCCTGCGACGAGTGATTTCACTTTAATTTTTTCCGGTTTTTTCCCATTTATACCGGTAATAACGTTTTCATGCACAAGCCGGGGATAAAGCTCGCCCATTGCGACCTGATTCGACAGCGGTCCGCGTGGCGTGGGTTCGCCTACAATGGAGATACCGGAGCCCGAAAGAGTTGATTTTAACCGCTTGATGCAACGTTTCCCGCGGCAGGCGCCCATCCCCAGCCGGGTTGTATGCTTCACTTCGTCAACTGAGATAAATTTACGATCGCCGATTGTTTCGAGAATCTCTTCGAGGGTTACATCGTCGCAGTGGCAAACATAAGTAGCCTCCTTTGCCACGGTCTGGTAAGGATTGAAACTAACCGGTTTGGGATAGTTCTCCTTTACAATGAAACCACGCGCCTGACTTAACCGCTCTCCGTGCAGAGTGAGCGATTTTACGCGGGCAATATTTGTTTTATTGGGTTTCCGGAGTATCTTTTCAATAACTCCTTCGCCAAGAATCTTTCCAAAGTTATCAACAAGAAAACATTCTGCTTTCTCCTCCGCCTCATATTCAATCGGCAAAAAAAGCCAGTTCTTTTTTAGATTGTAGCCAAAAATCGCAAGTCCTGGACACTGGTAAACACAATCCATGCATCCGATGCACTTTTGAAAATCAATTTCGGGAACGGTACTGGTTGACGACTTTGTGATTGCGCCGTGAGGACAGGCAAAGGCGCAGGGATTACAGGCAAATCCGTAAAGGCAGTCAATAAGAACAAATCCTTTCTCATTCATTCGTTCCGGCGATGGCTGGTAAGGTTCCCGGATCACTCTTACGGGGTGTTGCTGCGAATCAATGTATTCTTTAGATAATGAAAGAAATTCGTCGTAATCAAACCGTTCGCCCATCTCCTGAAGAACATCAAAAGCAGCTTGTTTACCTCGGAGCACAGCGCTTGTTCCCTCACCAATTCTTATTGCATCGCCGGCGCCGAAGCAACGGCGACCGAAAATCTCGTTGCCTTTGATGAGCAATTGATCGTCCTGGACAAGTCCGGTGCAGATATTGATGGCGTCAATTCCTTCTAATATTTTCTCTGTACCCGGAATGGGTTTGAAGTTTTTACATTCGGCTACAACCGCGCCAATTATGCCGTTGTGGTTTTCATTTGGAATGGCTTTCAGCAGGATGTGTGAGGTGAGGACAGGGATTCCGAGACGCCTTACCCGGTTTGCCTGGACAGGGAAACCGCCTTCGCACGGCATTGCTTCGAGAATGGCTGTAACCCGCGCGCCTGCCTGCATCAACTGGTAAGATGTAAGGTATCCGATATTTCCGGCGCCAACGGTTAGGATGTTTTTTCCCAGAAGCGTCAGTTCAGAGTTCATCATTTTCTGAACAACGGCGGCGGTATATACACCCGGAAGGTCGTCGTTCTCAAAAGCAGGCATGAACGGCACAGCGCCGGTAGCTACAATGAGATATTCGGCGTCAACAAAATAGATTTCGCCGGAACGAATATTTTTTATGGCGATTCTGCCGCCTTCAAGAATATCCCAAACAGTGGAGTTGAGAAAAATTCCTTCATGACTGTCGCCGGCAAGTGTTTTTGCAATGTCGAAGCCGCGCATACCGCCAAATTTCTGCTCTTTCTCGAAAAAGAAGAACTGGTGGGTTTGCATGAGAAACTGCCCGCCGATTTTATCATTATTGTCAATTACGATGTTGGAAACCTTATGTTTGTTAAGTTCTTCGCGGGCGGCAAGCCCGGCGGGACCGGCTCCAATGATTGCAACCGATGTTCTGTAAACATTAATCGGAATGTCTTTTTTAACCGGGGCTGCATAAGGAGAATAGTCGGGCGGGATTTCCTTCACCTCTTTAACGCCGTCAACAGTGGTAATGCAGATGCGTTTGATCTGTCCGTCAACCACCATTTCACAGGCGCCACATTTGCCAATACCACATTCGAGGCTGCGTTCGCGGTTAGTCAGACTGTGACTGTGAACGGGAAAACCCGCCTGATGTAAAGCTGCCGCGATTGTGAATCCTTTTTCACCGGTAACGGACTGTCCGTCAAAAAGAAAAACAGATTTTTCAACATCAGGGATTTCGATAATCGGATGTTTCGAGATTTTGTACATAGCAAGTATTATAGTAGTTATTTTGAGGTTGCAAAATTAGAGTTTTCCAAATGAATTGGCTATAATTTAACACAGAAACCGACTGATATCAGGTTTTCAATCTGAAGTCGCCGGCTTACCTCTTCCTCGTATAATAATTTTGTTTGAATGGATCCCCGAATGAATTTATTGATTTTAATTTCAATCAGATTTTTGACAGTCAAATCAATAGGTTTCTCGAAGTTTTTAAAAACCAGCATGTCGCAATTCCAATGAACGCGCTTCAGAAAATTCTGATCAATCACGATCTGCGCCGTTAAACCATATTCAAAATAGACGTCTTTGTTTGCGGGTACGCCAAAAAATTTATCAACCTTTAGTTGAGTATAAATGTCTTTATTCCACACGTAGGTGAGCTTAGCTCCTGACAGTCCAATATTTATCACGGCAAATCGTGGATTATTCCAACCTATTCCGGCAGAAAAGTTACAAACCAGGGGCGTCAGAAATGAGGAATTAAGAATTTTCTGATAGATTCCGGAATCATCCGGCGCGTAATCATAAGCGTTGAATATTCGCGTTGCGAGTCGTGATGAAAAGAAAATGGTGAAGCGGCGACACGGTTTCACTTCCACTTTGGTATCGAGTGTACTGGCGTCCGGGTAAAATCGCGAAATACTGTCGAAAAAAAACTGCATCCCAAGATCATGGGCGAGTACATTGGTAATCTGAATATTGCGCTCATTGCTGAACTTTGTTCGATAATTCAGCCGCTGAAGAAACGAGATTTGTCCCGGTCCATTATCCTGTTGCCAGTTAAAAAAAAGAGCATTGGAGCATGTCAAAGAATACTCCAAATCCTGGGAAAAACGAAACCGTATAAGCGAGACTCCGGGCGCGACGAAATCCTTTAGGGAGACCAGCGTCATTTTATCATTCAAAACAAGGTTCTGGCTATATATTGTTACTGTTACCAGCAATGATAGTAAAATCCAAACCCCTCTTATCTTTCCACACATCAACACCGGTTTCAGGTTTTAAAATATTCATGGTTTTGTTTTTATGGGATTCCTGAAAGCCGGGAGAGAGAAATTATTTGAATGACATCTTTTGGCTGGGTTTTAAATGCCAGCTTTTCTGCATATCAATATTCAGCCAGATTAGTCGGATTTTCGCGTTTTTATTCTCTTTTAGAGCGCCTTCAAGATCAAAAAGCCGATAATTGTACTTTCCAAGAAATTTTGCCCATGTGACAATAATGGTGAAATCTGGCGTCGGATCGCCTTGATTTTTTCCATTACCCAACCCAAACGGGACAATATTTTCGAGTACCTGGTTTACTGTCAGTTCATTGGTAGTTAAGTAAATCGAATCAGGATGCAAGGCGCATATAAGCTTATATCCCGCCCACTGGCATTTTGTAGTATCCCTGTATGTAAGGTTTCCTTTTCGGTCGAAGATCAAATGACTTAAAAGATTTTTTCGGAAAATGTCTTTTCTTAGCGCATTACAGTATGCGGATGAATCGGAAAACATGTACAGGTTTTGTGTCGGAAAATTCTGCTTTTCAAGAAAGGTTATCAGCGAACCGGGCGTTTCTTCGTCAGGATTTGAGATGCCATGTTTTAATTTAATATATGATTTACAACTGTTTGCGATTACGAATAAAATGGAAAGAATTACTAATTTTCCATACAATAAGAAGTTTGTTTTCATAGCTGGTTCCTGGTTTTTAACAAAGTTAAAAGGCTGCCCTTAAACAGCCAGATTAAAAGTTCGGTTATCTTTTGTTTAAGGGCAGCAGCTTTTTCAAAGTTGGAAAATTACGGTATATACTCCGTTTTCAAAGCTTACCGGATAGTTCCCGGGTTTGATTGTGAGAGGCGGATTAGCGCCAAACGCCCGGCACAATTCTGGTGTAAGTGGATAAGGATCAAGGATGGGAATTGTTGTTTTGTCCCTGAAGTAAGGTAAAGCAGAGCCACCATCATACTTGTTCAATTCTGATTCGGCGATTACAATAGTAAGCTGGTTCCGTTCATTTATGCTGCCTTTAGCCAAACAATGGGTTTGGTCATTATTAACCTGCGCATCTTCCCAGTTAATATTAAAAATTACGCAAATACCAAACCCGCGACCACATTCATACTTTGGGCGATGGAAAATGATTTTCAGGTTGAGAATAAGATCATCCCCAGCCGCAGGAATTGGTTTTACTTCAGTGGCAAAAAGATCGCTTGTTAGAAGAAGAGCGCTTAACATCGAAAAAACGAAAAACTTTTTCATGACTTAAAATATTAAAATGTTAAAGATTTTGCTGCCTTTCTCCGCCGGCAACTTGCGGTTGACCCTGTTTTTCAGGAAGCGTGGTCTTGCTCCCGAAACAGAAACGCTCCACCGGAACAAATCTGTTTCTCTCCCATCAACTAGTCCATTGGTTTATCCCCCCTTTTTTAAATTTCAATTGTACTGTTTAATCAGGAAAGGGGGCAAAAGGTAATACATCAAAAACCACTTTTTTTTCAACAAACTGTAAAATAAATTATAATCAGATAATAATCATTATTTTACAATAAAGGTTTGGAAAGTATTAATTTTTTTTTTAGTATCTTTGCAGACGAATTTTTCAAATAGGGTTAAAATAGACAGGAAGGACATGGAAAAAGCGAAAGTTTTGTTTGTTGCGCAGGAGATCACCCCATATCTGAAGGAAAGTCCCATGGGCATAATCGGAAGATACCTCCCGCAGGGAATTCAGGAGCGTGGCAGGGAAATCCGAACATTTATGCCTCGGTACGGCAATATCAATGAAAGGCGCAACCAACTTCACGAGGTTATCCGTTTGTCGGGCATGAATCTGATTATTGACGATACCGATCATCCGTTAATCATCAAGGTAGCCTCGATTCAGCAGGCGCGGATGCAGATTTACTTTATTGACAATGAAGATTATTTTCAACGCAAATTCCAGTTGCACGATAAAAACAACAAGTTTTTCGCGGATAACGACGAACGCGCTATCTTTTATTCCCGCGGGGTTCTTGAAACCGTAAAAAAATTAGGATGGAGTCCCGATGTTGTTCACTGTCATGGGTGGATAACCAGCCTGATTCCCTTATACATTAAAAAAGCCTATTGCGATAATCCTATTTTCACAGATACGAAAGTGATTTTTTCGATCTACGATGACGACTTTAATGAGTTGATGCATAAGGATTATGCAACCAAAATCAAACTTCCGGGAATAAATTCCAAGGATCTCAAACACTATAAGACCCCTGATTACGTTAATGTGATTAAAGCCGCCATTGATTTTTCCGACGGTGTGGTAATTGGTTCACCCAAAGTAAATCCCGAACTGGTGCAATATCTGAAAGATATTGATAAACCTCACCTCGAATATCAACCCATGGATCGTTATATTGACGCATATAACGAATTCTATGACGAGATACTGGTTCACGATTCTGTAGCGGTGGATTAACAGCAACCTACTAATTTGAACGTCTTGAACCTTGTCGGCAAATCAACCCCTGCTAAAATCATTGCTGGTATTTTGATCATTTTTGCATTGTTTTCATGCAACAAAGACCCTTATGAAATAGGGATTGATCTTCTTCCTCCTTCCGATACACTGAACGTCAGAACTACCGATACATGCACTGTTGAGGCTTTTTCTGTTCGACAGGATTCAGTTCGTACCGATAAACACGGCTCGCTGATATTGGGTTCTATCCTCGATCCGGTTTTCGGAAAAACTACCACCAGCTTTTACACTCATGTGCGACTCTCTAACGAAGCTCCCGATTTTGGCAAAAATCCCGTTCTCGACTCATTGGTTCTCGTGCTGTTTTACAATGGTTATTACGGCGATACTCTTACAAAACAAAATGTTAAAGTGTATGAGATATCCGACGACCTTGTTTACGACAGCGTCCATTTTTCAAATCAAACGCTTGGTACGTATCCAACCTTGCTTGCCGACCAGGATTTTGTTCCCAATATATCCGACAGCATCCAGGTAGGTACGTCGAAACTGGCGCCTCATCTTAGAATAAACCTGAATAATCTGACCAACTATCTCGGCAATAAAATCCTTTATGCCCCTGCAAGCGCGTTGCTGACAAACAGCGCGTTTGTCAAATTTGTGAAGGGTCTCTATGTAACTGCTTCTCCGGTTAATATTAAAGGCGCGATGCTGAATTTCTCGATAACCGGGAATGTTTCCCAACTTGTGGTTTATTACCACGACGGGGATGTCCCGGCTAATGATTCCCTGAAGTTTAATATGTTACTGAATGAGAGCTGTGCCAGGTTTCTGCATATTGATCATAACGGATATCTTGATGCAAGTCAGGATCTGAAACAGCAGATTCTGAATCACGATTCACTCAGAGGCGCCGATAAATTGTTCCTCCAGGGAATGGGCGGCGTTAAAATCAAACTGAAATTCCCGAATTTCAGCGCCTTTGGAAAAGGGAAAGCAATCGTAATCAACGATGCAATACTGGAATTGAAAAACTTTGAAACCGACACAATTTATTCGCCGCCCCCAACTCTGATGCTGGTAAGGCAGGATAGCGCCGGGCGAATCGGATACCTTATAGACCAGAGCGAGGGAACCTCCTATTTCGGCGGAACATATAATGAAACCACAAGGTCATATTTTTTCAGGTTGACACAACACATGCAAAACATCCTGCAAAAAGTTTATAAAAGCAGTTTTGACCTCTATATCATGGTTAATTCGCCAATTACGAGTTTTGTCACCCCGAACCGCATAATCCTGAATGGCACAAAACCCCTTGTTCCAGGCGATAATTCAGGCAGGTTTCAATTAAAAATTACCTATACCGCCTTCAATTAAAGAAAATATTGATTTTGGGTAATACCGGTTTTTCTTTGTAGTTTTGGCTGTTTTTTTAGCTGGTAACTTTTAATCCATATAAATATGTGCGGAATTGTAGCTTATATTGGTCCTCGCGACGCTTATCCTCTTCTGATGAAAGGATTGCACCGGTTGGAATACCGGGGATATGACAGCGCCGGAGTATGCCTGCTGAATGACGACCTCAGGGTTTTCAAATGCAAAGGTAAAGTTTCAGACCTCGAAGATTTTGTTGCCGGCAGCGATGTTTCAGGTAACATAGGCATGGCGCATACGCGATGGGCAACCCACGGCGAACCGAATACCATCAATGCACACCCTCATCTATCGCAAAATAAAACCCTGGCAATAATCCATAACGGGATTATTGAAAACTATACGGTTTTACGCAGTGAATTGAAAAACAGGGGCTATACTTTCACAAGCGATACCGACACGGAAGTTCTTGTTCATCTGATCGAAGATATTATGATCAACGAGCATGTATCGGTGGAAGAAGCTGTGCGGGTGGCGCTTAATGAGGTAATCGGCGCTTATGCCATCGTAATCCTGGCAAAAGATTTTCCCGATAAAATTATTGCCGCCCGAAAAGGGAGTCCGATGGTGATTGGCGTGGGAAAAGATGAGTTTTTTATTGCATCCGACGCTACGCCGATAATTGAATATACCAACAATGTAGTTTACCTGAATGATGAAGAAATCGCTATAATTGAACGCGATCATGAAATTCAAATCAGAACAATCCTTAACCAGAAGCAAACTCCCTACATAGAAAAGCTCGCCATGAGCCTTGGTGAAATAGAAAAGGGTGGTTTTGACCATTTCATGCTGAAAGAGATTTACGAACAACCTCATTCCATTTATGATTCGATGCGCGGGCGGCTTCATGTTGATCAGGGAATAGTTACCCTGGGCGGTATCCGCGACTGGGAGCAGAAAATTCTTAATGCAAAACGAATCATAATTACAGCCTGCGGAACCTCGTGGCATGCCGGGTTGGTTGGCGAGTATCTGATCGAAGATTTTGCCCGCATACCGGTTGAGGTTGAATATTCGTCGGAATTCAGATATCGGAATCCGGTGCTTGGTGAAGATGATGTTGTTATCGCAATATCTCAATCGGGAGAAACCGCAGATACTTTAGCTGCCATTGAGCTTGCCAAATCAAAAGGGGCAACGGTACTGGGAATCTGCAACGTTGTTGGCTCTTCTATTGCGCGCGCCACTCACGCCGGCATATACACCCATGCCGGACCCGAAATAGGCGTGGCGTCAACCAAAGCGTTTACCGCGCAGGTTGCAGTTCTTACTCTTTTGGGGTTATTGTTAGCGCAGAAAAAGGGAACCATTTCGCAAACAGAATTTCAGAAAATTCTTATCGAACTCGATAGAATCCCTGCCAAAGTTCAGCAAATTCTGGAACTCAGCCAGAAAATAAAAGATATAGCAACGATTTACAAGGATGTAAAAAATTCGTTGTACCTCGGAAGAGGTTATAATTTCCCGGTAGCTCTCGAAGGCGCCTTAAAATTGAAAGAAATATCCTACATTCATGCCGAAGGATATCCCGCAGCAGAGATGAAACACGGTCCAATTGCGCTGATTGATGAACTTATGCCCGTGGTATTCATAGCTACACGCCGTGGAATTTACGAAAAAGTAATCACCAATATCGAAGAGGTTAAAGCCCGCAAAGGCAGAATCATTGCCATCGTAACCGAAGGCGACGAAACCGTTAAAGCTCTTGCCGATCATTGGATTGAAATCCCCGATACGCTGGAGGCGCTGATCCCGCTTCTCGCGACAATCCCCCTGCAATTGCTCTCCTACCACATCGCCGTAATGCTAAACCGCAATGTTGACCAACCGCGAAACCTTGCAAAGTCGGTTACGGTAGAGTAATTTCCAACGGGGACAAGTTGGTCGTCAGAATTGATTGTGGTTAATCAGTTAATATTCTGCGTCAGGTCCACCATATCCCAAGTCTTATTCTTTGTTGCATAATCATACCTGAGCCACCATACCTGGGTGAGGTCGCTCAGATCGATCACAACGGAACCAAAAGTGGCGTCGGTTTTACAGAAGGTATTGGTTCCCTCCTGCTCGTACCCGCCGATAAAAACACCGCTGTCGGCAATGTCGGTAGCAATAATGGTTTTCATTGCGTCAATATCAAGACCTGTCGGGTGTGCTTTAAAATAATTGACAAGGTTTACCCAGCGAACCATTCCGCGAGCAGGCGTATCGAGTCCTTTTTCAGCGCCGTCAACAGCAGTGGAGGCGTTGTAGATATTTAACTTGACTTTATGCATGATACTGTCGAGAAACACATTAGTCACGCCGTTGATGTTATTTCCAATACTGTTTTCGGTAATAACACCATCCTGGTACATGGCGCGTTGCACGACCAACACGGTATTCTTATCGGCCACGCCAAAAAATGATGGCGAGAGCAGCCTTCCGGTTCTCAGGTATTCAGCGGTTGTTTGGGCATCCGTGTTGTTTCTATCCGTAATTGCATCGAATGCAAGATCCATCATGTCTCTTGACAAAACATCAAAGTCTGAGCCTTTATCGGCTGAGTTTCCTGTATTATACTCCGTCACGACAGTATTGTCGAGATTCATCAGTACATATCCCTGCGGAAATCCGACAAATCCGAAGGTAGCCACTTTATGATCGCCGTCTGAAGGGTGCATGACCGTGATCACGCTGTTGTATTCCCGCACGGCCAGCGGTCGTTGCAGGTCAAGGTTCCGGGCGATGATGGTATGCCCCCCGGTGGCTGCCCCAAAAGCGCCGACAAAGGTGCAGGCAGCGCCCTTTAGTATCGGAATGTGACCGCTGAACGCATAATCAAATGCACAACATTGGTCGAGACGATACACCTCATTGTTAGTCATTCCGGCAGTGATCGCAACCCCATCCAGGAATTCTACGATTTTATTGCTCATATATAATTTGTTCATTTCTATCAATAATTCATTGGAAACATAATTATATACTTCCGGATTGGCGGCTTTCCATGTGGTTTCGTAGTAGTTGGACCAATATTTCAACTCCGTTTTCATGTGGCGGCCATACTGCTTCCCCATTTCAAAATAGGTGCCTTTTAATGAAAGAATGGTTATTCCGGTTGGATGGAGATACTTTGACCCAAGTTGTTCTGCCGGAACAGCATCGTCGGTTTTACTTTTGCACCCGCTCATTATTAAGGAGGTTGCAAGCGCCATAATGAAGAAAAATTTAATGTGTGTCATAATGAAGAAAGATTTAAAATGATACTTATCAACTTGATCCCGTTAAGGTAAGGTATGTTTGGGAGAATATTTTCACCCGATACATTTGCAACGCAGGCGCCAACATTTTCATTTTTCTGTTCATATTGGCGGGTCGCGATTTGAAAATTAATTTTAAAGTGCAAAGATAAGGGACTTCCACCTATTAGATAAAAAAAACTCTTCCGGAATCTTGAGCCTACTCCGAAAAGGAAAAAATTTGGACTAAAGTCCAGTAACTATCTGGTTATCAATTGCCACTACCTTAAGGTAGTGGCAATTCAAGTTGCTGATATACCGGGCTTTAGCCAAATTTTGATTTTTATACCCCCTT
>JAPLDO010000225.1 GCA_026391715.1 Bacteroidota bacterium | reverse complement strand
AGATGCATTTATTTCTGCGCTTCCAGCAGCCGGTAAAGTAACGGTTTTGACCCAGAAATACCTCGCCTTCTACAACCAGGCTTATCAGGCATGGGCTGAATACAGAAGGACAGGCGAACCCGGTTTTCTTCTGAAACCTGGCGAACAAACAAGTGTTGGTACCGACGGAACGCCGATTATGTTTATTCCGCTTCTTTCGTATACCATTACCGACCTTCCAAGGCGTTTAACCTATCCTCAACAGGAATTCACTGTAAATGGAACTAATGCCTCTGCCGCCGCTGCCGCGGTTGGAGTAGGTGGCGACAAGATGACGACCCAACTATTCTGGCAATTACCACAGGCAAAATAATACCTGACTACTTTCAAAAAAGAAGGCTGCCTTTCGGTAGCCTTCTTTTTTTTGTATCCCCGATACAACATCAACGATGCAAATTGGTACGGCGATAATTATTCATTCAAATTCTACAACCATTTTTCTCTCTTATACCAAGCCAACACTTCGCTCACACCTTTCTCCAAATCATATTCCGCCTGAAAACCGAAATCACGGTATAATGGTTCTGATTCACAACGCCAGTTGGTACTGCTTAATACATTGTATTTATCGCTATTGAGCGTAGGCATGGCTCCCCATAAGCCAGCCAGATTTTCGCCAACCGTGGCAATGGTTTTCACAATAAACAACGGAACCGTAAAACGGAATGTTTTTTTACCAAGAGCTTTCTTTGTGATGGCGGCAAATAATTCCGATGGATACTCTTTTCCATCGGAAACAAAGTATGCCTTGTTTACATGATTTGAACTGATAGCGATAAAAATCAGGCGAACAAGGTCGCGGACATAAATGAATGTCAAAACCTGCTTTTTAAAACCGATGTATGGTTCCATTCCACGGTTGATGGTCTGGAAGAAAATGAAATAATCTTTTTCCCGCGGACCGTAAACGCCGGTTGGACGAAAAATCAGCCATGGGAAGTCTTTTAATGAAGTAATGTACTTTTCTGCTTCCAGCTTGCTTTTCCCGTAAAGTTCTATTGGTTTTGGTTCATCGGAAAGCCTCACAGGTTCTCCGGTTTCAGGATTGCCGGGACCAAAAGCCGCCAGACTGCTGACAAAGATAAATTTCTCAGGAACCATTTCAGTTTCGATAAGAGCTTCAATAAAATGAATCGTATTTCGGCAGTTTACGTTAAAAAAATCCTCCTTTTTTCTCGCTTTGGTCAGTCCTGCATTGTGAATTATATAGCTGAAGCGAATATTATTCTTTTTGCATTCCGTCAAAGTCTCTACAACTTTTTCGCGGGTTGAAAAATCAAATTCGATAAACCGGATGCGCGAATCGGTAAGATACCCGCGGGAACTCGATTTTCTAATACCCGCATAAACAGTAAACCCGTTTTTCATGCCTTCTTCAACCAGAAAGCTGCCAATAAACCCGCTGGCGCCGGTGATTAAAACGTTTTTCATTTTCTAAAAATCAGATTATTGATTGTATTATCAGCGATTTCTCCCACTTCTGGAGTTGTCGCGTTTCGTAATTTTGCTATCTGCGACAATGATGTCCGTGGTTTCCTGCAATCAGTGGTAGTAATTTCTATGCCATTTTTTGTCAATAGCGATCTTACATCTGTTACTCAAATCACCGACATGTCCGCTGCATGCTCGTTATGATTCGAAATAATTTTTACTCAACTCCAGACAAGCAATTTCGCTATATTCTGGATTTTTGATAAATTCATGAATAAGACTTTGATTGTCAATTAAAATTTTTATCAAATTATCAGTTGATGTGTTCCCAAATCGCAACCAAATTACTTTCGGTGGAATTCCAAACAGGATGGTCAAATCGAAAAAATCAGAATCAAAAGTAACAATTACAAATCCATTGTCTTTAGCATATTCCCAGATTTGACGATCAGTAGAATTTTCAAGGTTTAGTTCCCGGACTTGTTTACAACCACTGAAAATATCACGTAGTTGTTTAACTACCCTGAATGAAATATTCTGGTCAAAAAGGAGTTTCATCAGGCAACCCGCAATTTATGCTCTTTATCCGCTGCAAATGCCAGAGATGCTTTTATGTCTTCTTCTTGTATCTCAGGATAGTCACTTACTATTTGTTCATTGGACATCCCAGATGCCAGCCAGCTAAGGATGTCATATACCGCAATGCGCGTTCCTTTTACGCAAGGCCTGCCAAACCTTATGTTTGGTTCTATTATAATTCTATCTGTGTAATGAATCATTGCAAAAAGTTTAATCAAAGATTAAAAAAGGTTGAAAGTCAATTTCTTCTGTTTCACTACCTCATTACTTTGAAAAATGTTTTATCCAGCATCTTCTCGTCAGATGTTGTCTTCCATTGAAATTTTTCCAGATGGTGAGCGCTTTGGCATTTTCTTCAAGTTGCGGATTGGTAATAGCCCTTTTTATGCCATATTTTATATACGCCCGGTGCATCTCATTATAGTACAACGCATTAACGCCTTTTGCATGATAATCGGGACGAACTCCGTTAACGTACATATCAATAGTGTCGTTTTTTTTCATCGCTAATAAAAGATGAATGAAACCAAACGGGAAAAGTTTGCCATTGCACTTCTGAAGCGCTTTTGTAAGTGATGGCAGAGAAATGCCAAAACCGATCACATCATCCTTTTCATCCAACACAAAAGAGATAAATTCGGGTCTCACAAAACCAAAATAGGCTTTGATATACATATCGATCTGCTTTTTACTCAACTCGGTATATCCATACAATTCACTGAACGCAGCATTTAATGTATTAAACATCTTAGGCGCGTAAGGAAGAAGTTCCTTAGATTTTTTTGCTTTAAAAATTCTGAGATGATATTTTTCCTGAACCAGTTTCGACAAACGTTCTACCTTATCGGGAATAGTGGGCGGAATTTCAAATTCATACTGAACCCAGTCAACGGCTTTTTCAAATCCCAGTCGCTCTACATGATCAGAATAATAGGGATAGTTGTAGATCGAAGCGAGTGTAGCCAGTTCATCAAAACCTTTGATCAGCATCCCTTCATTGTCCATGTCGGAAAACCCCAGCGGACCATGGATACCGCTCATTCCTTTGGAAATTCCCCAGGCGATGACAGAATCTATAAGCGCCTCAGAAACTACATGATCATCAATAAAATCTATCCAGCCAAACCTGACAAGTTTTTCATTCCATCGTTCATTTGATTTATGATTGATGATTCCGGCGATACGACCAACAGCTTCATCGCCGCGATAGGCAATCCAATAGACAGCTTCACAAAAATCAAAAGCAGGGTTTTTGTCCCTGCTTAATGTATTTATTTCGTCCATCCGCAAAGGCGGACACCAGAATTTATTCCCTTTGTAAAGTTTGAGCTGAAAATCAAGAAATTTTTTCAGTCCCCTTTTTGTCTTTACCTCCCTGATCTCAAGGTCGTTTACTTTTATCATCGGGTTTTATGAAGAGATAATTTTGAGCTTCTTCCCAAGTTTCTCAAATTTCTCCAACGCGATATCAACCTGCGCTTTGGTGTGGGTAGCCATCAGGGAAAAACGGATCAATGTATTGTCCTTGCTCACAGCCGGAGCAACAACAGGATTCACAAATACACCCTCGTCGAGCAACATTTTGGTTATGGTGAGGGTTTTCAGATTATCGCGGATATAAAGCGGAATGATGGGTGTAACCGTGTGCCCGATATCAAACCCGAGTTTTCTGAAATTATCAATGGCGTAATGTGTAACTTCCCAGAGGCGCTGAATTCGTTCAGGTTCGTCCTTAATGATTTCGAGAGCTGCGAGAACGGCGGCGGCTGACGCAGGAGTAGCAGACGCGCTGAAAATCAAGGTGCGGGAATGATGTTTGATATAGTTTATGGTTTCAAAGTCGCTGGCAATAAAACCACCGAGAGCCGCCAGCGATTTTGAAAATGTTCCCATGATCAGGTCAACTTTCTTAGTCAAACCAAAATGGTTGGCGGTTCCCGATCCATGGTCGCCAAGAACTCCGATTGCATGAGCGTCGTCAACCATTATTGTGGCTTCATATTTTTCTGCCAGTTTTGAGATTTCAGGCAAATTTGCAATGTCGCCGTCCATGCTGAAAACGCCATCAACCACAATAAGCTTTATTCGTCCGGGTTCACATTTTTTCAGCACACTTTCCAGAGAGTGCATATCATTATGCCTGAATTTCAAAACCTTGGCAAAGGAAAGTCGTGTTGCTTCGATAATTGAAGCATGGTCGAGTTCATCAATCAGGAGGTAATCATTACGTCCGGTAACAGTAGGAATTACGCCAAGATTAACCTGGAATCCGGTACTGTAAACGAGCGCTGCCTTTTTTCCAACAAACTCGGCAAGTTTTTGCTCAAGTTCAACATGGATATCGAGCGTGCCATTCAGGAAACGGGATCCTGCGCATCCGGTGCCGTATTTTTCTGTTGCTTTTATGGCTGCTTCTTTAATTTTCGGGTGATTGGTCAATCCCAGGTAGCTGTTCGAACCGAACATCAGAACTTTTTTCCCATTCATGGTTACCACGGTATCCTGGTCCGATTCAATCATCCTGAAGAACGGATAAATACCCATTCTTTCAACTTTCTGCGGCTCTGTATAGTGAGCTAATTTTCGCTGTAGAATCCTCATTGTTTACAATTTCTGAAAAAAAATAAAAGCGTACAAAGGTAGGAATTATTTACTTATGCTTATTGGCGAAATCATGACCCGCTTTGAGGGCTGCCAGATTGAGTTCGATAACCTTGTCGCCTTTTTTGCGGAATGTGAACCGGATGGCGTCTTCCAGTTTTTCATAAGCCATTCCAAGAAACGGTGAAGCTGCGCCGAGAATCACGATGTTTGCGGCTTTGGCTGAACCTGCTTCTTTTGCAAGAACATCGGCTTCGAGAGCTATATGATGAGGAACTTTCCTCACCTCTTCCAGAATACTGGAAATATCCGGGTAATTGGGAATATTATTCAATGGCGTTGTGTTTGTTACAAGCCATCCCTCTTTGGAAAGGTAAGGCAGATAACGTAGCGATTCAAGCGGTTCAATCGAAATAATCATATCGGCTTGTCCGAAAGGAATCAAATCGGATGCTATTTCATGGTGCGAAATCCGTAGATTCGACATCACCTCTCCTCCGCGCTGACTCATTCCGTGAACTTCAGATTGTTTGAGAAACATGCCTTGTTCGAGAGCTGCATACCCAATGATAGCGGCAATGGAGATAATTCCTTGTCCGCCAACGCCTGCCAGAATAATATCTTTTTTCATCAGTTGATTGATTTACTTATTTTTGAACTTATCCCTTATACGTTTATCAATAGCGACAATACATTCGCGGCGCGGGATAATTACCGAAACTCCGTTGTAAGCCAGTTCTTCCTGCAGGATGGCAACGTTTTCATTATGATACTTTTTTAACGGTTTCAGTATCCTTATATGAGCTTCTTCGACGCCAAGACCTTTGCAAATATTTTCGATCTTACCAAAAGCAGGTGAATCCTGACCGCCGGTCATGGCTGTAGTTCCATTGTCGAGAATCAGGATGGTAATGGGCGATTTATCATTAATCGCATCCAAAAGTCCGGTCATCCCAGAATGTGTGAAAGTTGAATCGCCGATTACAGCAACCGCCGGGATAAGCCCTGCATCTGCAGCCCCTTTGGCCATTGTAATTGAAGCTCCCATATCAACGCATGAGTTGATTGCTTCATAAGGTTTTAAGGCGCCGAGAGTATAGCAACCAATGTCGGAAAAAACTCGTCCATTCGACAATTGGCTTAACGTTTCGGTAAGAGCGGCGTAAGAATCTATGTGAGGACAACCGCTACACAATGATGGCGGGCGGCCCACAACCAGGTTTGGAACCGGTAAACCAAAAGTATCCGGTTTACCGAGCGCAACGGCAATAATATTGGGATTTAATTCCCCATCGCGAGGTAAAGTACCGTCAAGTCGTCCTTTAATTTTCAGTCCGCGACCGAGGTAACCTTTGAGTAACTCCTCCACCATTGGATAACCATCCTCAAGAACGAGGATTTCGTTACATTCATCAGCCATTTTTTCAACCAGCTTTCTGGGCATCGGGTATTGTCCGATCTTCAGTACCGGATGAGGAATATTTCTGTCGGGATAATTCTCCATCAGATAATTCTGCGCAATCCCGCAAACAATTATACCCAGCGATTTATCAGCGCCATCGCGATACTCGTTAAATGGCGACTTTTCCGATTCTTCAATAAAAGCCGAATGAGCTTTCAAAAGGTTTTTATAGCGTTTACGCGCTATTACAGGCAGGAGAACAAACTGACGTAAATCCTCGGGCATTTTCAGATCATTCTGTTTTCTCACAGATTCGGCGCGAACCACTCCCGATCGCGAATGAGCAAGACGTGTTGTAATTCTTAAAAGAACCGGAATTTTATACTTTTCAGAAAAATCGAAGCCATAAAGGACCATATTATATGCTTCCTGCTGATTGGAAGGTTCAAGAATCGGAACGAGGGCAAATTTGCCGAAAAATCGCGAATCCTGTTCATTTTGTGATGAATGCATGGATGGATCGTCGGCTGCCACCACAATCATTCCGCCGTTGGCTCCGGTAATAGCTGAATTTATAAATGGATCTGCGGCTACGTTAAGTCCGACATGTTTCATACATACCATTGAGCGTTTCCCGGTGTATGACATGCCGAGCGCCGACTCCATGGCGGTTTTTTCATTTGCCGACCAACTCGAATGTATGTGGTTATCGAATGCAAATTTTGAATTCTGAATAAATTCAGTAATTTCAGTAGATGGAGTTCCGGGATAGGCATAAATACCTGATATCCCCGCATCAAGGGCTCCTTGGGCAATTGCCTCATCTCCCAGTAAAAGTAACTTCTGCATAGTTTGGTGGAATAGCTCGTTGAATTGGTACAAAAATAAGAATATTTTCCGTTTGATAGCTTATTCAGAAAAGCGGGAGGCGCTTTTTTTTCTAACGGATTATAACTAATTTTGCAAGTTATTCAAGGCGACACCAATTACTATTATGATGAAAATTCGAAGATTTCAGTTACTCCTTCTACTGCTGGTTTTCTCCCCGGTATTTATTTCACAGTCCTTAGCGCAATTCGGTTCAGTCAGGGGCTTTGTTTATGAACAGGAAACCGGCGAACCCGTGCTTTTCACCAATGTTTATTTTCAAAAAACTTCGATTGGCGCGCCTACCGATGCAAACGGGTACTTTGCAATTACCAGGATTCCTCCGGGAAATTATACGTTGATGGTCACTTATGTTGGTTTCGATACTCTGAAAATACCAGTTACCATTAAGGTTGATGATCTTTTGACAAAAAAACTTTACCTGAAAAAATCCACCGTTCAACTCAATGAAATCAACATTTCGGCTGCCCGGCAGGATAAAGTAAGAGAGACGCAAACGAGTATTATTAAAATCACTCCCAAAGAGATACAATCAATACCTACCATTGGAGGCCAGCCTGATCTTGCCCAGTACCTGCAAATTCTTCCAGGCGTTGTGTTTTCAGGCGACCAGGGCGGACAACTTTATATCAGGGGCGGTCCACCGGTTCAGAATAAAGTCATTTTGGATGGTATGATTGTTTATAACCCTTTTCACTCCATCGGGCTTTTCTCTGTTTTTGATGTTGATATTCTTAAAAACGTGGAGGTTTATACCGGTGGTTTTGGCGCAGAATATGGAGGCAGACTTTCTTCGGTGATGGATGTAACTACGCGCGACGGCAACAAAAACAGAATTGCCGGGAAATTTGACGTCAGTACTTTCGGCGCGAAAGCTCTCCTTGAAGGTCCGATATATAAGCCCAAAAATGAAGATGAAGCAAGCGCCACGTTTCTATTATCTGTTAAAAATTCCTACCTCGAACAAACGAGTAAGATTTTTTACAAGTACATTGATGATAATGGGCTGCCATACAATTATCTCGATATTTTTGGAAAAATCGCAGTTAATGCCCCCAACGGCAGTAAAGTAAATTTCTTTGGCTTTAAATTTTCAGATCAGGTTAACTATAAGGTTTTGCAGGATTACAACTGGGATTCTTATGGAGGCGGTATGAATTTTCTTGCTATTCCGGGAAAAAGTTCTGTTCTTATCGAAGGTAATTTCGCCTATTCCAACTATAAGGTTAACTTACAGGAGTTGGCAAAATCCTCAAGATCCAGCTCAATTTCAGGTTTTAACGGCGGATTGAATTTCACATATTTCTTTGGACGTGACGCTCTCAAATACGGTCTTGAACTTTCAGGATATAAAACTACTCTCGACTTTTTTAATACAGTAAACCGTAAGATTGATTACACCCAGAATTCAACCGAGGCGTCGGTTTTCGCAAAGTACAAGTGGATGCCAGGCAAATTGATAATTGAACCCGGACTAAGGTTTCAGTATTATGCCTCGCTTTCAGCGGCTTCTTTTGAACCAAGGATTGCAATTAAATATAATGTGGCTCCGAATTTTCGCCTGAAGATGGCCGCTGGAATGTATTCCCAAAACCTGATCAGCACCACTTATGATAAAGATGTCGTTAACCTGTTTTACGGCTATATTACCAGCCCCGACAACCTCCCCGCCACGTTTAACGGAAAACCGGTGACCAGCAAATTACAACGCTGCAACCAGCTCGTCCTCGGTTTTGAGCTTGATATGCTTAAAAACCTGTCGTTCAATGTTGAAGGTTACTACAAATATTATCCGCAGCTTACCAGCCTGAACCGGAATAAATTGTACAACGATACCGAAGAAAATTCTAATATTCCCGATTATTACAAAAAGGACTTTGCCCTTGAAACCGGCGATGCTGAAGGTTTAGACGTTTCAGTAAAATACGACTACAAACGGATTCATTTCTGGGTAACATATTCCCTTGGATTCATCCACAGGAATGACGGTATCAATAGTTATGTTCCACCTTACGATCGCAGGCATAACCTGAACGTGGTATCAACCTTCACCTTTGGGAAAAAAGCAGGATGGGAATTAAATATCAGATATAATTATGGATCAGGATTCCCGTTTACTCAAACAGGCGGTTTCTATGAGCAGATGAGTTTTGAAAACATGGGTTCAAGTTATACTACAGGAAATGGCGATCTTGGTATTCTTTATGGCGACTATAATAAAGGTCGTTTGCCATATTACAGCCGACTCGATTTCAACCTTAAAAAATCATTTTTCCTTGGAAAAACAACCCGTCTTGAAATAAACCTGAGCGTAACTAACGCGCTTAACCAGCAAAATATCTTTTATTTCGACCGGATTTCCTACACCCGCGTTGACCAGATGCCGCTCATGCCAAGTTTGGGAATTAGTTTCAGTTTTTAACCACAACCTAAGGATGTTCACGTTCTCATTGATTTCCGGGATTTCTGAAAAGATAGTACAGGATGAACTTATTGGGATTCTAAATACTCCGTTGGAAGTCGGCGAAAACCTCCATGCCCTTCGTCAGATTTTTTCCTTTTTGGATTACACAACCCTTGAAGGTTCCGATACAAATACAAAAGTCAAAAGCCTTTGTGAAAAAGCCATCTGGTTTGGCGAAAAGGGTTTACCCTTTCCTGCCGCAGTGTGTATCTATCCTCCATTTATTGCTACCGCAAAAAAAGCGTTGCAAGGTACTCCGATTAAAGTGGCAACTACTGCGGCTTCATTTCCGAGCGGACAAATGGTATTGTCTTTGAAACTAAATGAAATTGATTATTGTGTTCAGGAGGGCGCCGACGAGGTTGATGTGGTGATTTCCCGCGGTATTTTTCTCGATCAGAAATATGATACAATATTATACGAATTAACTGAGATGCGCGCTCATTGTCATCAGCAAACTCTCAAGGTAATTCTTGAAACCGGAGAACTACAGACATCCGAAAACATTGCCCGCGCCAGTGAAATTGCCATAATGGCAGGCGCCGATTTTATCAAAACAAGCACCGGCAAGATTTCGCCTGCCGCCACTGTTGAGGCTGTTTTTGTGATGTTGCAGGTGATAAGGCAGTACTATCTGAAAACCGGAAAGAAAATTGGAATCAAACCGGCAGGTGGAATTGCCGAACCTGAACAGGCGCTCAGATATTACCTGATCGTTAATAAAATTCTCGGCGAACATTGGCTAACCCCTTCGTTATTCCGAATCGGCGCCAGCCGCCTTACCGACCGCTTATCCGCAGTTCTTTTATCAACTTAATTATAATTGATCGCCTTATGAAAATTATGAATGAGACTCTTCCAAACAGAGTGATTCTGACAAATATCCTGGTTGACCTCGCAGCCCTCGCGCTAATATATTTTATCCCGGCTACTGTACACTTCACCGGTATTCCTATTTATATGATTGAACCGATGAGACTCATGCTTATTCTTTCGATGGCACACACATCGAAAAGCAATTCATACTTCCTCGCGCTTACGCTTCCGTTGTTTTCATTTTTGGTTTCAGGTCACCCTGAGTTAATCAAGATGTTTATTATTACCGGCGAACTGGTTCTTAATACCTTATTATTTTACTGGCTGGTAAAAAAGTTCAACCACACATTTTTTGCCATGTTTGTTTCGATTATCACCAGTAAAATTGCCTGTTACCTTGCTTACTGGCCCGTTTTTTCCATTGGATTTGTAGTGGCAGAAGCAAGCCCTGATTTTATACTCATTCAATTGATCACCTCCTTGATTTTTAGTTTTTATATAGCAGTAATCCTGAAAAAGAAAATTTTATGAAAAAGTCATTTGCAGTTATCTCAATTATAATTGTTATTCTCGGATACCTTTTCACGGGATGCGCAAAACAAACCGATACTACGCCGGATTCAGTTACAAGATCATCTTATTTGGGACCCTGGACAGTAACCGAATCCTGGACCAAATTGACTTATGAAGTGAACATTACCGCTGATCCAGGTTCATCGGATGGCGTTTTTATCTCCAATTTTGCAAATACTGGTTCATCGGCAACACCAGCCGGAGCTGTAATAAAAGGAAGTTCGATTATACTTGACGCTAATCAGGTAATTTCCGGGATTACCATAAATGGTTCAGGCTCTTTGTCGGGAACCAAAATAAACTGGAATTATACTTTAAATAACGGGGCTGATCTTATAAATGCTGTTGCAATCTACTCGAAGATATAATCAATTTTTCGGACTGAATTTCTTTTGCTGCGACTCTAATTGTCCGATTACTTTTCCGTACAACTTTGAAAATGATTCCGGATTCTGACTATAGTACATGAGATTATACTCATACTTAGCCCGGTTAAGTCCGTATTTTTTAAAAATACCATCATACAGGCAGGTTGTTTTTTCTTTTGAAACGACGCCTTCATTCCGTTCGATCAATAAGGCAGCTTCAATTATATGGACGTCGGCCATAATGCATACCATCTTTGTTTCAGAAATAAGTGAATCAGCGCTGAATCTGGTAGTATTCTCTATTAACTTGTCTTTCTTCCCGCAGGAAACTATCAGTAAAAGAAAGAAGAAAAATATTCCGATCCGGGGTTTCAATTTCATTTTTTTCGTTGCTGATATTCGCGGTTCAACTCATTGAGCGCCGACTTTGTAATATCGAGAGTGTCGTTTGCAACAAGAATTTCACCGCCGGTTTTAAATCCCATTATATAATCAAATCGGTACTGGCGGTTGAACCGTTTGAGAAATGCGGTTACACTGTCAACAAGTCGGATATTCATATTCATTTCCTGTTCGGCAACCTGCTGGGTATAGCGCTCCTTTTTGTCCATCAAAGCCTGCTGTTTTTGCATCAGTTGCTCATAAATGACCTTTGCTTTATCTTCGGGTATCTGGTTGGATCCCATTTGACGCTGAAAATCGGCAGCCTCCTTTTCGAGCGCTGATTGTTCCGATAAAACCTCGGTTTGCAATTTCTTTCCTGTGCTTTCCAAATCGCGACGAAGAATCTTTACAAATTCGTAGTGCATATTTATGCTGTCGGTATTAACAAACACCACTGACAATGATTTTCCAGAAACTTTCTGAATAGGAAAGGTTGGAGCGCCAACATTTTCATTTTTTTTCGAAAAATGAAGAAAAGAAAGCGCAAGTAGCCCAACAAGCGCAAGTCCTCCCAACAATGTATTAAAATTAAAAATAAAAAAAGATGGTTTTTCAGTTCCAGTATAAGTGGAGCTGCTTTCTGTATAAATACCGGATTTTTCTTCCTCAACCGGTTGAGGGTTCTGATTGTTTTCTTCCTGCATGTAATGTGGGGTTAATTACCTAATTCTGACATAAATTTAATACGCATTAGCCTTATTTCCTCTTCAGTAAACTCATCTTCACCGAGTTCTCTGAGAGCTTCTTCGATTGAGTCGGATTCGGCTTTGCGGAAGTATTCGAAAATCTCTTCCTGGTGGTATGGATCAACGAATTCATCAATATAATACTTGATATCAATTTTTGTTCCGGAGCCTACGATACTTTCAATTTCCGTAATCAGTTCGTCGGAGTTGAGATTTTTGGCAAGAGCAATATCTTCGAGCGCCACTTTGCGGTCAATACTTTGAATAATAAAAACTTTGATTCCCGATTTATTGATAACAGACTTTACAACCATATCCATTGGGCGGACAATCTCATTTTCTTCAACATAATCCTTGATTAATTCCAGAAAAGGTTTTCCATATTTTAAGGCTTTTCCGGCGCCAACACCGGTAATCTGTTTCATTTCCTCTATCGAAATCGGGTACTGAATTGCCATATCCTCAAGTGAAGGATCCTGAAAAATGACAAAAGGAGGGAGTTTCTCTTTTCTCGCAATCTCTTTACGAAGATCTTTCAACAAAGCAAAAAGGGTCTTATCTGCGGTGCTGCTTTTAGATCCAAGCGCTTCAAACATTTCTTCTTCCTCAGGATTTTCAAAGTCATGGTCATCCACAAGCATGATGGAATGTGGTTTTTTGAGAAATGCTGCGCCTTCGGGACTGATCTTCAGCAATCCGTAATTGTCTATATCCTTTGTCAGCAAACGTTCTATAAGGGTTTGCTTGACGACTGCATTCCAGAATTTCTCATCGCGATCGGAGCCTTTTCCAAACATTTCAAGTTTATTATGTTTGGATTGTTTGATGCTTGATCCGCCTTTTCCAAGTAGGATATTTACTATATATTTGCTCTTAAATTGCTGTTTAACAGCATTTACAGTTTCGAGAACAAGAGAAACATATTGTTTCCCTTCAAATTTTTTCTTTGGATGCATACAGTTGTCGCAATTCTGACAGTTATCTTCAGTATATATTTCTCCGAAATAATGGAGTAGTTGTTTTCGACGACATACAGATGATTCGCTGTACGAAACAGTTTCAAAGAGGAGTTGTTTTGCAATTTCCTGCTCGGCAACAGGCTTTCCTTTCAGGAATTTTTCGAGTTTCTGGATGTCTTCGTAACTATAGAAAGCTATGCAGTTGCCTTCGCCATCGTCGCGTCCGCTTCGTCCTGTTTCCTGATAATAGCCTTCAAGGCTTTTAGGAATATCGTAATGAATAACAAACCGCACATCGGGTTTGTCAATGCCCATGCCGAAAGCAATAGTTGCCACAATCACATCCACCTCTTCCATAAGAAATTTATCCTGATTTTGTCTGCGTGTGGCAGCGTCAAGCCCTGCATGGTAAGGCGATGCTTTAATTCCGTTCACCACGAAAGTTTCCGAAAGCTCCTCTACTTTCTTTCGGCTAAGGCAATAAACTATGCCTGATTTTCCCTGATGACTCTTGATATATTTAATGATATCCCTGGAAACATTTTTTGATTTGGCGCGTACTTCATAATAAAGATTTGGCCGGTTAAAAGAGGAGAGAAAAACCGAAGAATCAAGCATATTCAGGTTTTTTTGAATATCCTGCTGAACCTTTGGCGTGGCAGTTGCGGTGAGCGCAATTAACGGCACTTTTTGACCAATGGCGTCAATTATTGGACGTAAACGCCTGTATTCCGGTCTGAAATCATGACCCCATTCAGAAATGCAATGAGCTTCATCAATGGCGTAAAATGATATTTCTATATTATGGAGGAACTCGATATTCTCTTCTTTGGTTATAGTTTCGGGCGCTACATAAAGTAATTTGGTTCTGCCACTTACAATATCCTTTTTTACCTGGGTAATTTCCGGTTTTGTAAGTGAGGAATTCATAAAATGAGCGACATTGTTTTCCGTGCCGAAACTGCGAATGGAATCCACCTGATTTTTCATCAAAGCGATAAGAGGCGAAACAATGATGGCTGTTCCCGGTTTAATAAGGGCAGGAAGTTGATAACACAACGATTTTCCTCCTCCTGTGGGCATTATGACAAATGTGTCTTTGTCGGCAAGCACACTTCTGATTATTGCTTCCTGGTTGCCTTTAAAGCTATCATAACCAAACACTTTCTTCAATACTTCAAATAGCTGATGTTCGTCCTTATTGGCCACCATGTCTTAACATTGATTAATTTTCATACTTTTGTTCGAGGCAAAAAACTGTTACTTTTCGCTTGTCTTTATACAAATGTAAGTATAAACCTATTGAATTAACAAATTATTTTTAAATTAATTGCGTTTTGAAAAATCTAAGAGCATTAAAAGCGATCGCCATAAAAACAATTAATGACGAATCAGTCGAGATAGCAAAATTAGTAAAATCTGTTAATGATGATTTTTTTGTTTGTATTAATATGATTTTACACTCAAAAGGCAGAGTAATCATCACCGGAATTGGAAAAAGCGCCATCATCGGACAAAAAATTACGGCTACGCTAAACTCAACAGGCACTGCGGCAAGTTTTCTTCATGCAGCAGACGCAATACATGGCGACCTGGGAATGATTCAGAAAGAGGATATCGTGATCTGCATTTCGAAAAGCGGAGAGACTCCTGAGATAAAAATTCTGGTTCCGCTTCTCAAAGAATACGGTAGCTTCCTTATTGCTATGGTAGGAAACACCGCTTCTTTCCTTGCCAAACAAGCTGACAGGATAATAGATACTACTGTTTCAAGGGAAGCATGTCCAAATAACCTTGTTCCCACTACAAGTACCACAGCCCAACTTGTGATGGGCGACGCCCTCTCAGTTTGTCTGCTTGAAGCGCGGGGATTTACATCCGGCGATTTTGCAAAACTTCACCCAGGCGGCTCAATTGGCAAGCAACTTTACCTGAAAGTTGGCGATCTTTTTCCGCGCAATCAGGCTCCTCAGGTTAATTACGATGATGATATCAGAAAAGTTATTGTCGAAATTTCTTCTAAAAGATTAGGCGCCACTGCGGTTATTAAAGCAAAGAAACTTATTGGCATCATTACTGATGGCGACCTGCGACGGATGCTGGAAAAAAATTTTGAAGTAAATCACCTTAAAGCTTCCGACATCATGTCGAAAAATCCCCGAACAATTTCTCCGGATATTCTTGTGGTGAACGCCCTCGCGCTGATGCGTGAATCAAATATCACACAGTTACTGGTTGTCGAAAATAATGTGTATAAAGGCGTTATCCACCTTCACGATATTTTACGGGAAGGAATTCTTTGACAGGTTTCCGGTCATTCACGGATAACCCGCTGAATAAGCGATTTTTTTTCCGGATGGGATAGTTTAAAGATATAAACTCCGCGAGACAATGTTCCCAAATTAAAATTTCCGGTATGATTTAAGGCTTCCATCAACAAATGTCCAACGTAAATCATTTTCCCCTCATTATTATAGATTTCTAAAATTGACGATTCAGTAAAACCCGAAGGAATCCAAATAGTAACCAACCCCGATCCTGGGTTTGGAAATATTCTGAAATCAATACCTGCATCATCCAGAATTCCATTTGAGCCACTCACCACAAAATGTCCAGTCATCACTTTTGCAGTATCAGGCGTACTTTGATAATAATAAATGCCATCCACCGTTGGAATATAGATGAACGAATTGATATCGTGATTGATAGGATAATCCCAGTCCATTGCATCCCCTGGAATGGAAGTAGAGGTTGTAGTATGGTTTCCGCTTTCCCAAACCCATTGAATGGTATCGTGTGCCTTCACATGCGTAAGGTTATATGGAAAAAAAGAATAATTTCTCACAGTAACAGTCCATTTTTTTCCAGAGACACTGCCATTGGCTACAACAAGGAAAAAACAGGCAACGACCAGCGCCCGGAAGATTTTATTTTTTATCATAATCGTTATCAATTAAAATTTAACAATCAGGGTATGATGGCAAACTGAAATTTGTTTACAGAAAACAAAATTAAGCGAAAAACAATCGCGAATGTAATCCGTTATTTTTGTTTATTCATATTTGCAAAAACTAAGAATGAGCATACTCCGAAAAGGAAACAATTTGGACTAAAGTCCAGTAATTATCTGTTTATCAATTGCCACGACTTTAAGGTCGTGGCAATCCAATATTAAAAAATGCCGATGAAGTTAAAATCTATCATAATTTTCCTGTTATTTATCAACACTTCTGCTATTTACTGTCAGGTAACGAAGATTATGGGAACCGTTCGCGATGAACACACTACGGAAGTCATGCCGTTTGTCAATGTAATTATTCCCGGTACGGAAATTGGAATTCTGACCGATTTCAATGGTCAATTTACGCTGGAATTCAAACAGAAAGCCGATTCAATCTCAGCATTTCTAATCGGTTACAATCGGATCACGCGAAAACTTCAACTAAATCAATTTCAAATAATTGATTTTACTCTCACGCCCCAAAACCTTGATTTACCTGAAGTCATAATTACATATCAGGGAAATCCCGCCGAGGTAATTATTGATAAAGTGATTAGCAGAAAAAAGAAAAACTCAATACAATCTTTTCAGAATTACCGTTACGACGCATATACAAAGGTTCAGTTCGATGCAAACAATATAAGTGAGCGCTTTCGGAAAAGGCGGCTTTTGAAAAAGTTTGATTTTGTTTGGACTTACATGGATACTTCAACCCTTACCGGAAAATCATACCTTCCTGTTGTGATCATTGAAACCATATCGGAAGTATTTTTCAGAAAATCGCCCAAAGTCAGGAAAGAGATAATTACGGCTTCTTCAATCTCCGGGTTTAAAAATTCAAGCGTTTCACAATTTTTTGGCAACCTGTCGGAACATGTTGATATTTATCAGAATTACATCTCTCTCTTCCAGAAAAACTTTGTCAGCCCGATTGCCGATTTTGGAAAAAGCTATTATAAATATTACCTTGTTGATAGCTTATATGCAGGTTCTAAATGGTGTTATCACATCATGTTCAAACCCCGGCGACAACAGGAACTGACATTTACCGGACATCTTTGGGTTGCCGATACAACTTTCGCAATCAAAAGCTTTAATATCAAAATTGCTGATGACGCCAACCTGAATTTTATCAACGACCTTGAAGTGAAACAGGAATATGAATGGACAAACAATCAGTTTTGGATGCTCACGCGCGACATTCTGGATGCTGACTTTAATATTTTAGAGGATTCAAAATTAGCTCTCGGTTTTTATGGACATAGGGCGACAACTTACCAGAATTTCCGGTTTGATGTTCCTGAAGACCCAAGGTTTTTCAAAGTCCCAACAAACGTGATAATTGAAGAAGGATCAATTGAAAAATCCAGGGAATTCTGGGAAGATGCACGACCGGAGAAACTAAGCGTCCATGAACAAGGAATATATAATATGGTGGATTCAATCAAAGCCGTTCCGGTTTTCAGAACATATATTGACATTCTTGACATGGCATTCAGGGGTTATCTGAAATGGCAGTATGTTGAACTGGGACCATATACCAAATTATTCAGCTATAATGGTATTGAAGGCGCAAGGTTCAGATTTGGGATGAAGACTTCACACAAATTCAGCAAAAAGATTCAGCTTCAGGGGTACCTTGCTTATGGAACCCGCGATCGCAAGTTTAAATATGGCGGCGATCTTATTTATATGTTTAGTAAAAACCCGCGGCGAGATATAACTGCCTCATTTACTTTTGATGTTGAACAACTGGGAGCAAGCCCTTATGCTATTTCAACCGACAATATTCTCTCTTCGCTATTTCATCGCGGACCCAATAATAAACTTACCCTGGTGCGCGATTACCGTATTGGATATGAACATGAATGGTTTACCGGATTGATCAACAGGGTCAATTTAACGCACCGGGAGATGTTCCCACTAGGCGCCACCGAATTTATCATCTTCCCTGATAAGAAATCGGATCCGGTTTTTATGAATTCCATATTCACTTCTGAAATTCAGATTGATACCCGGATTTCATTTCGTGAGCGGTTTGTTTCCACAACCTTTAGCAGAGTTACAATCAGCTCCACTTTTCCCATCATTCAGATTAGCTACATTTATGGAAGTCCCAACGCCTTTAACAGCGATTACGAATATCACAAACTCATATTGAATGTGTCGCAATGGTTCAATTTTGCTACCATTGGTTGGTCGAAGTACATCATAGAAACTGGAAAAATCTGGGGAACCCTGCCTTATCCTTTACTCAGGATTCATGATGGCAATCAATCTTTTTTCTATGATGAATATGCCGCAAACCTTATGAACTATTATGAATTTGTAAGCGACACGTGGATTAGCGCAACCTATACCCACCATTTCAGCGGTTTGCTGTTCAATAAAATACCCTTATTGAGAAAATTAAAATGGCGGGAGGTGGCTCATATCCGGGGCGTATTCGGGACTTTAAGTGAAAATAACGCTCGATTTTCATTGTTTCCCGGAAATCTCAGGTCATTTGCCAATGAACCGTATTGGGAAGCGGGAGCTGGCATTGAAAATATCTTTAAAATTATCCGCGTTGACGCCATCTGGCGAATGAGTCATCTTCACGACGCGGGAAATTCGCGCGTTCCCAAATTCGGATTATTTGTATCGTTGTTCTTTTCTTTCTGATTGACCTGATAAACCCGAGTGACCGAAATTGAATTATGCCGCAACATGTATCTCTCTTTCACGTTTTTACCTACTTTTTGTGAAAAAATTCCCCGGTTCACCGTGAGATTGAGATTTATTCCATAAAATTACAAACAATCAAACGCGGCAGCCGATGCAAAATACAAAATTGATATTCTGATAAACATATAAAAATGAGGATAGAAAAAGATTATCTCGGTGAAATGGAAATTCCTGATGAGGCTTTATATGGTATTCATGCGGCGAGAGCAAAGAAGAATTTTCCCGATACCACGCGTTTTCATTTAGAGTGGTATAAAGCTGTCGGACTGGTTAAACAGGCATGTTACCTTACAGTTATTGCCTTAAAACATGCAATCCACGTAAAATATGAGAATCAGCCGGAGAAAGAGTTACGAATCTGTGGGAATATGAATCTGAAGGATGAACAGATTTTCAGGCGTCTGACTGTGGCGGCGGAGGAAGTTTCGGAAGGAAAGCATTTCGCCGATTTCATTGTTCCCGCCGTATCGGGAGGAGCAGGTACCAGCATTAACATGAACATTAATGAGATAATTGCCAATGTTGCGTTAAAGTCTATGGAATTGAATCCGGGATCATATCAGATTATTGATCCCATTGAACAGGCAAACATTTTTCAATCCACAAACGACGTAATTCCAACTTCGCTGAAAGTCGCTGTAATGCTGCTTCTTCAGGATCTTGAGAAATCCATAAATGAATTGAGATTTGTGGTTGAACAGCATGAAACGGCACAGCAGGGAAACCTCCGTATCGGGTTTACGCAGATGCAGGAAGCAGTTCCAACATCTTTTGGTAAACTTTTCAGTACATACAGCGAAGCGCTTTCACGTGATTGGTGGCGGGTTTCGAAATGTTTTGAACGTATTAAAATGGTAAACCTTGGGGGTAGCGCCATTGGAACAGGTATGGCAGTTCCCCGCTTTTTTATTATGGAAGCTATTATGAACCTCCAGAAAATCACCGGCTTACCAATAACCAGAAGTGAAAATCTGGCTGACGCAACCTCTAACCTTGATTCGTTTGTTGAAGTGCACGCCACCCTCAAAGCACATGCAGTAAATCTCGAAAAAATGGTTTCCGACCTCCGCCTCCTCGCCTCCGACCTTACTAACTTACCAACTTACCAACTTACCAACTTACCAACTTACCAACTAATTCTCCCCCAAGTCCAGGTAGGAAGTTCCATTATGCCCGGAAAAATCAATCCGGTAATTCCCGAGTTCGTTATCAGCATTGCTCACAAAATATACGCAAATGACATGTTGATCAGTTCATTGTCGGCGCAAGGGTGTCTGGAACTCAATGCCTATTTACCTGTTATTGGTCATGCCATGCTCGATTCCATCAGGTTACTGATTGCTGCCAATAATACCCTGATGGAAAATCTATTTAAAGGACTTATTATTAATCGAGATGTTAGTCAACAACAGCTTTTCCGTAGTCCATCAATAACCACCGCGCTGATTCCCGTAATTGGCTATCACAAATCATCCGAACTTGCACGTTATATGAAATCGAACGGGAAAAATGTTTTCGAGTCAAACGCTGTACTCAATCTTCTCGATGATGATCGTCTGCGCCGACTTCTTGAACCCGAAAATTTGCTTAAACTGGGATATATTCTTTCCGATCTGGATGATTAACCCATCTTTTCAGGGAGCCGTCTCAATCTGTAATAGTCCTCATCAGTTTTAACAGACCTTTCCAAATCTCAACTTGTCCGGTTTTTTCTCTAATTTTACACCCGCAAACCCAATATCAGACACAATGAACAAATCATTACTCCTTGTTGCAGGATTTCTATTGCTTTCAATGGCAGGAAAAACCCAGAACGACATTAGAAATGTTGTAAACGACACTGCCGCCTACCCTTACTGGATTGAAATGATGCAAAATCCGGACGCCAATTTTTTTCAGACCCAAAGGGCATTTAATCTTTATTGGAAAGACCGTAAAATCACCAGGGGATGCGGATGGAAAGTATTCAAACGGTGGGAATATATGATGCAAAGCCGCGTCAACCCCGACGGGAGTCGTCCGTCGCCGGATGCAACTTTTAAAGCTTATGAAGAATACGAGAGAAATTCGCGTTCATCCGCAGGTTCGTGGGTTAACCTCGGTCCGGCTCAGATTCCGGCTCCGGGACCAGCGGGATATGAAGGACTTGGGCGTTTGAATGTTGTTGCCTTTCATCCAACGGATCCCAATAAATTATATGTTGGCGCTCCCTCCGGCGGAATGTGGCAAACAACCGACGGCGGTCTCACCTGGATTACCCATACCGATACCATGCCAACACTCGGAGTTTCAGCAATTGTGGTTGACTTTTCCAACCCGCAGAAAATTCTTATCGGCACCGGTGACCGCGACGCCGGCGATGCGCCTGGACTTGGTGTTTTTAAAAGTCTGGATGGCGGATTAACATGGAGTCCGTCTAAAACCGGAATGGATAACAAAACCATTGGAAAAATTATTCAGCATCCAACCAATTCACAAATATTCATTGCTGCAACCAGCGGAGGAATTTACCGCTCGGTTGATGGCGGAACCTCATGGACCAATACACAGTCAGGTAACTTCAAAGATATCCATTTTAAACCCAACGACCCGAATATCGTCTACGCTGCGGTAGAATCCGACTTTTACAGGTCTGCCAACAATGGGACTACTTTCACGAAAATTACCGCAGGACTTACTTCGGGTCAACGCGGCGTAATTGCTGTAACTCCTGCCAATCCTGATTATGTATATTTTCTTCAATCAGATAATAGCAGCGGTTTCAAAGGACTTTACCGTTCAACGGATTCAGGGCTGACATTCGCCACCCGTTCAACTACGCCAAACATTATGGATTGGTCGTGCGACGGCGGCGGAACCGGGGGACAATCGTGGTATGACCTTGCGCTTGCCGCTGATCCTGTCAATCCTGAAATAATCTTTGCCGGAGGCGTGAATGTATGGAAATCCAGCAATGGCGGAACTTCCTGGACAATCAATTCACACTGGTACGGCGGATGCAACGTACCTGCGGTTCATGCCGACTGCCACTTTCTGGTATATTCGCCGGTAAACGGCAATCTTTTTGCGGCAAATGATGGAGGTTGCTATGTAACAAGCAATAATGGAACAACATGGGCTGACAAAACGGTAGGGATGACTATTGGTCAAATATACAAACTGGGTCAATCGCAAACAGTAAAAAACAAGGTAATCAACGGTTTTCAGGATAACGGCTCCTACACGCTCACTCCAACCGGATGGCTCGCAACCGGCGGCGGCGACGGTATGGAATGTGCCATTGATTATGAAAATGCCGCATTCACTTATCACACCATTTACTATGGAGATATTTTCAGGAAAATAAACAATGGCGGCGAATATCAAATAGCGGGTGATGGCGTTAATGGCATCACCGAAGGAGGCGGCTGGGTTACGCCATTCTGCCTGAGCAAGGCGGATCGTAAAGGAATGTTCATTGGTTTTAAAAATATCTGGAGATCGGCAAATGTAATTAACTCGCCGGTTTCATGGACCAAAATTTCAGACAACCTGGCGAATAGCAATTCCGCCGACATGGCTGATGTTGAGCATTCTAAGGCAAATACAAACATTTTCTATGCTGCCCGTTCCGACAACAAGTTTTTCCGCAGCGATAATTGTTTGAGCGCCAATCCCGAATGGTTTAACCTCACCTCATCGCTGCCTGCATCAGGTACAGCTACAGATATTGCCGCTCATCCTACCGACGAAAATACAGTTTATATAACGCTTGCAAAGAAGGTCTATAAATCGGTGAACAAGGGTCAAACCTGGACGAATATCACGGGTAATCTTCCCAACGTAAATATGAATGCCATTGTTTATTACTACAATGCCGAGGAAGGTTTGTACGTTGGAACCGACGCCGGCGTTTATTACAAGGATGCGACAACTTCCGGTTGGATTCCTTTCAGTTTGGGATTACCCGCCAACGGAAGAATTACGGAACTGGATATCTATTACGATAATGATTCTGTTTCGCAGGATGCCATCAGGGCTTCCACTTATGGTCGCGGATTATGGGGATCGGACATGTATCACACAATGCCACAGGCTGATTTTATCACTGCAAATACGAACATTCCAACAAGCTGCCCAATAGGTTTCACCGATCTTTCAACCGGGGTTCCAACATTTTTTCAATGGTCATTCCAGGGAGCTACACCCTCGTCATCGAATTTGAAAAATCCTGAGAATATTGTTTATGCAACGCCGGGAACTTACCAGGTTAAACTGAAAGTGTGGAACGAATTTGGCGCCGACTCGTTGACAAAAACCAACTATATCACAGTAAGTAATACGCTTTTACCTGCGGTAGGGTTTTCTGCGGATAAGCTTGTAGTTTGTTCTTCAGAGTCCGTTCATTTTACCGACCAAACCGCCAACTGCCCCATTACCTGGTCATGGGAATTTACGCCTTCAAATGTTATTTTCCTTGAAAACACTTCGGCTTCGAGTCAGAATCCGGTTGTTAAATTCACGTCCGTCGGAATATACAGCGTAAAACTAACAGCCACTAACGGCGCCGGTCAGAGTTTCGTATCATATACCGATTACATCCGTCAGGGCGGCTACAGCCTGCCATTCAGCGAATCTTTTGCCGATGGTTTTGAAACCCGGCATTGGCAAGTAAAAAATCCCGATTTATCAATAACCTGGGACACCATCACCGTTGGAGGCGTATCGTCTGGGACAAAAGCCGTTTGGATGAATTTTTTCAACTATAATGCAATTACCCGGCGCGATCAGCTCATAAGCCCGGTTATTGATCTAACCGATTATACAACAGTCAGCCTGAGTTTTCATCATGCTTATGAGCAACGGGTGCGGAAAGATTCCCTAATTATCTATGTTTCCGGGGATTGCGGCGCAACATGGCAGCGAATCTGGGGAATGGGACCCAACGGTACGCCTGATGTTTTCGTAACTCATCCAAGTACCAACACAGCGTTTTATCCGCAGTCGTCCGACGATTGGTGCGGAGGCAGTTATGGCGTAGGATGCTATGCCATTGACTTGAGCCCTTATGCCGGAATGAGCGATGTGAAACTGATGTTTGAATCATATAACTATTATGGCAATAACCTTTTTCTTAGCGATATCATGGTAAGCGGGCCTGTTGGCGTTAAAGAAAACAGCCAAACGGAATCGGCGCTGAAAGTGTCGCCCAATCCTTCTGATGGAATTTTCAAAGTATCTATGAACAATTCTCCCGGCAATGTAAACCTCTCTGTATCCGATATCACGGGAAAGATAATCTATTCTGAGAATTTCAGTAATCAAAAAGTATATTTCTCAAAACAGCTTGATCTTTCGAATGTTAACAAGGGAATGTACTTCGTGCGGGTTACAACGGGAACTGGCATAAAGGCAGCGAAATTTGTGATAAGGTAAATTGTCAAACGAAGGTTAAAATCTTTATTTGAACAATCACAAACAGGTAAACGCCATGCAGCGCTACATGAATAACGGGAACAAACCCACCAAAACCGGATTCGGCGAGGGATTGCTTGCAGCAGGCAGGAACAACCCGGATGTAGTTTGTATCGGCGCCGACATTACGACTTCAGTTGGGTGCGATCTTTTTGCGAAAGAGTTCCCCAGCCGTTTTTTCTCGATGGGCATCGCCGAACAAAACTGTGTTGGCGTTGCAACTGGTTTGGCGCTTGAAGGGAAAATTCCGGTTTTCTCCACCTATGGAGTTTTTGCAGCGCTCAGATGTGCCGATCAGATAAGGATTTCGGTATGTTACAACAATCTTCATGTTGTTATCGGAGGCGCGCATTCAGGAGTTTCAGTCGGTCCCGACGGCGCCACGCATCAGGCGCTTGAAGACATTGGCATAATGCGGGTATTACCGAACATGACGGTACTTTCACCTTGTGACGCAACCCAGACTAAACTTGCCGCCACTGCTGCGATTGAACTATGCAAAGGTCCGGTTTATATCCGTTTCGGACGGGAAGCCATGCCCGATTTTACCTCCGAAAAATTGGGTTTTGAGATTGGGAAAGCACAAATGCTAAGGGATGGAGCTAATCTCACCATCATCGCCACAGGCCACCTTGTTTGGGAAGCGTTGGAAGCGGCGATTTTGCTTGAATCAAAAGGAATCTTTGCCCGCGTTCTGAATATGCATACCATCAAACCTGTTGATAAAGAGGCAATCATCATTGCTGCAAGGGAAACCGGCGCTATTGTAACCGCTGAAGAACACCAGGTTAATTGTGGTCTGGGCAGCGCTGTTGCCGAAGTTGTGGTGCAAAACTATCCGGTATCTATGGCTTTTGTTGGTATGGGCGACCAATTCGGCGAATCGGGAACTCCCCGGCAGCTCATGGAGAAATTCGGACTAACAGCGGTAGCGATTGCGGAGGCGGGAATGCGATTAAAAGGCAGGGAGGTAGCGAAATTTTTATAGCTGCTGATATTCGATCACCGGGTACCCTTTCGATCCGTTCCGGTCATAGAATCCAATGAAACGTAGTTTATAATAGTTGCCTGACTGATTTCGGATTATATAACTTAGGTTTGGATGTATAGTATAGTTATAGTTTTTATCGGGATCTTTCCAATCATAACCTATCGCATCCAGCGCTTTTGAGTATTGAAGGGTTAACGCGACGTCTCTGATAATTTCTGAAAATGGATGTATTGTATCGCGGGCAACCGCCACCCCCATACGATTCGAAAGTACGCCGGTAACGAGGTATGGATAAGGCGCCCCCTTATCATAGAGCATGGTAGTATATTGGGTAAACAGCAAATCATACCGACTATTAGGAGGTTCCAATGGCTTTGTGACATTTTCCTTAAAACTGAACCAAAGGTAATTTACCATCGGATCTTTATGAACAACTCCTTTTTGGACAATACCTCCGGAAAGCAGCGCATAACGAAAATAATAGGTTCCCGCTTTAAGGCTGTCAAAAATTACCTGGTATTCGCCTAATTGGTTACCGAGTTCATCCATACCGCGATTGACTGCATAAACATGATTAGTCGAAATGGTATCGCCTGCTGAAACAGTAAACCACTCCCCTATTGCCGTAGAATCAGGATTTCCATCCGATTTATCGAAACAAAGGTTTACACCCGGCATGTCATGGCTTACGCCGAACTCAACAGCCCCAAGGTCGGCAGCCTTCATAAAACTGCTCGAATTAAGAATCACGCGCCAGCCCAACGGGGTAGATTCAAAACCCAGGTCGCTTGCAGTTTTAATATTGGAACTGACAACACTGCCAGAATCAAGACTAAAGTACAACTGATATTTATATGTTTCGGTCATGGCAATTGTGTCGGTCTGAACATCGCCTCTTGGGTGGAAAGGGATCATCACATCCTCCTTGAAACATGAATGAAATGCAAAGGTGACAAACAGCAATAAAACCAGCTTTCCAGTCCGCATTATTTATATTTATTGAATAAAAATGAGAGTTTCGCAAAAACCGTACGTCCATATCCAATACTCATATTTCCGTCTCCACCGGAGTGAATCCCTCCTATTCCTCCGGTAGTAGGGATTGTAGTTGTATTGAAAATATTTTTCATACCAAACGATAAACGAATCCTATTGTTGAGGAATCCTTTGCTTGCAGTCAAATCCATCATGTTATATGGATCGATCCACCCCCAACTCAATTTGTTTTCATCTAATCCGAGTTGCGGAGCCGATCCTGTATATTTGTAATATAGTGAGATTGTAATATCCCGTTTGATAAAACAGTAAGATGAACTCACGGTTACTTCAGTTGCCCACTTAAACGGATGATAAGCGATTGCATCTTCAGGACTGCCGGTTATTCCTGTTTCACTAAAACCAACCTGGAATTTAAACGAAGGATATAATTGATAAGCGCATCCGATCTGAAATCCGGCGCTTTTATACCTGCTGATATTTTCATACCTGTATTCAAGGTCATTGCCGGTTTGAGCGAGTAGAATAACATTGGATACAAAGTTGTAAAATCCGTCCAAATCAATAGACCATGCTCTTTTTCTTTTCTCAACAGCATAATTGAGGTTGAAACTGAAATTATTCGAACTTTCTGCTTTGAGGTCGGGATTGCCAAGAACGTTGTGGTTTACATCAACAAAAACCATATAAAGTTCTTTAATGGCAGGCGCCCTGAAACCATGAGCATAAGAAAGTCGCAGGCTGAAAGGATTTAGGAAATTCCATTTTGCGCTCAGGGCATAAACCACCGGCGCATTATATTTTGTATTGTAGATAAATCTGACCCCAGGCTGCAACGAAAGTGATTTGACGGGATCGTATTTCACGCTCAAAAAGGCAGCGTAATCGCCAATCTCCTGTTTGTTTCCTTCAATCTTCCTGCCTGTCCCGCTCTCGTTGCTAAAATCAAAACCAACCTGATAATTAAATTTGTGGTCAGGATTACTTTTTGCAAAGGTTCCCCGAACAATCAGGTTACGTATTTTTGCCGTATCACTCGCTTCCGGTATTACCGTTTTGGTTAAAGTAGGATAATCTATAAAGAGAGCCTTGTTGATGCGATTATACGCTGACCAGGAACCCAAAGCATTGATAAAATGAAATCTGGGCAGTTTGACAACGGCGTCAATCTTGCCTGTATATCTGACAGTTGTATAATGATTATCAAGCGCGGTTTCAAAGTATGGATAAATCAAGAACCCTTTATAGATCATGAGTTCATTGAAATAGTCGCCGGCAACTTTTACTTTTAAAACATCGGTGGTATAAGTATAATAACCATCCATAAAATATTGCCTGCGAGGTTTGAACCTATTATCAAGAACTTCCGAAGAAACAACTTCTGAGTTCCCCGCAGAAAAATTTCGACCGCCATCGAGAGAAAAGCCATGTTTTTTATGATTGAATGACAAACTGCCATCAAAATTGTAAACGCCTGACGATTCAAGATACGCGCTGGCTGTAGCATTCAGCAATGATGACTTATTTTCTTTGGTAATTATATTGATAACTCCGGCAAGCGCATTGCTACCGTAAATTACCGACATGGGTCCTTCAATAATTTCAACGTGATCAACATTGAAGAGGTTGATCTGGTTCAGGTCGAAGTTCCCGTTCATGCGGCCAATCAGCGGTACTCCATCCTGTAAAAATTTAACATTTTCACCCGACATGCCCTGGATTCGCAGGCTCGTCCCCAGAACGCCATCCTGAGTTACGCGCATACTTAACTGATCCTGTAGCAAATCAGCCATGTTAGTGGCGGCTTTCTGTTCAATTTGACGGGAATTGATCACATCAATTTTGTAGATTGATTTATCGGCGCGTTCAGGCGTATATTGTGCCGTTACAACAACCTCGTCAATATTAAGCATCTTGGGATTAAGTTGTACCTGAATTGATTGACCGGGCTTTATCGTATCAGTATATGTAGCATAGCCCATAAAACTGATAGCAATTTTTGAAATTTCTTTAACGTCGTTTAAAACGATTCCTTCGATTGTAGTAAGGCTGTATTTTGGTATACCGGATTTCAGTCCTTCGAAACAAACATGACAGAAGGAAACCGGTTCTTTGCTTTTCTGGTCAATAACTTTAATAACAGCCTTCTGACCGTAACCATCGGTTACGACCAGAAGACTGATTAGTCCGAAAATCAGGCTGAATAGACCTTTTCGCATGTCTATTGCTGGATGAGTACTTTGGCAACCGACTTTGATGCTGCATTCAAGACGGTCACAAAATAGATCCCGGGTTGCACCCCGGTTACATCACTATAATAAACACTAAGCCTCTCAGCCTTGTATCCCGGACGATCTGCACGGAGTTGTCGGCCTGTCAGATCTGTAAGAAGAAACATAAACTCTTTATTAACTTTAATGAATGCATTTGAAAATGAAATGGGTTGCTTATATGTGGGCGGTTGTTTTTATTTTACCAGTTAAAGCTATTTTTCTATGTTGAATTTCACAATACCGGTTGAAGTTCCTGAAAAGGCAGTGAAATAGAGTTTATAAATATCTCCTTTCACCGGTTTAATAAAGTAAACGGTAGAATCAACAATTTTATAGGTATAGGTATTCATATTAAAAATTTTCCAATTCCAACCAATGGATGATCGGGTTGAATCCCAGATACCGACTTCGGAATTGCTGTAATTCAAAGCAACAGGATAAAACTTTTTGGTAATTACACTATCGGCGCCAAGCGCTCCAGTTACGAGATATGGCGATCCGTCAGATTGAACCGACATATATTTGGTAAAAAGGATATCCCAGGTGTTTCTGACCGGTTGAAAAGCAACACGGGCATTGGTTTGAAGGGAAAACCCTGAGAAATCAGTGGCAATGAGGGAGCTTACATCCTCGCTTACATATTGTTCGCCGGAACCATCAAGGTTTGCATAGCGGAATAGGTAAATATCGAGAGATGATAATTTTTTAATCATCCACAGTTTTTTAAAATTTCCATCGCGCAATTTTATTACAAAAAGCGAATCGCCAACCAGGTTATGCGTTACGTCGTTGTAAATGCACCAGCCATAATCGAAGTAACCTTTGGCGTATCGTGAAAAAGCTCCGTTTTCCCAATTTCCAGGATCATTATACATTGGTTTCCATGAAGATAACCCGGTTGTATCAATGGTTGCCCAACCGCTGGTATCTGATTTAGGGTAAGTGTAAAGCGCCACGCCTGCGCCATCGTTGATTATGATGCTTGAACTCCTTTTTGTGGTGCGAAAAGCAATATCCCAGGTAGCGCGAGGCGATGTTAGCGCTATCCCGGTTGCCAAACTGTAATAAACTTCATTAGCATAACCAGCCGACATTACTATCGAGTCGGATTTGCTCACAACAGGCGGTGGATATACAAGAGATTTTTCCTCTTTCTTACAGGATAATGCACTGAATAAAATGAAACTAAAAGACAGAATAGTAAAAATATTTCTCATGGCTGTAAGCGTAGCTGTATTTAAATAATTGTGAATGGTATAATGACTTGAATGAAATATGAAAATCCTGGAATAATTCTGCAACAGACTATTGCAAATAATTTGATTAAATTTACAAGTAAAGGAACCATGTAGTTCTTAAACTTATAAACAAACCTCCCGATGTAAATCAGGATGGTTTTCCGGTTCGCGGGTAAATCAGGAAACTGGAGGGGCGCGTAAACCCTGTGACGAGGATAGGAATATCACAGGGACAATAAAATCAGAGGTAACCGGAAGCAGGATTACCTTAACACACCTGGTTTGGAATGGTTTTGAAAGTGCGCCGCTATCAGAAACAAAATGGAAATCATTCAGGATTTTGCCTCCGCAGGAGGTTTTGTTTGACTGAATAACTTTTACCGTTTTGTCATGATCGCGCTTAACGCCAATAAATTCAGGGATTAATGGCTTTCCCCAAATCTTGTTTTGATGAAAATTTATCAGTGAACCAAGTGAAATAATTGCGGTTGACATTCCAACGAAAAGAAGGAATATAAAACGAATATTATTAAAATGGCGATTCATGTACTGATAAATTTATAACAGCGCAAAATTAGTAATTTTTTATTAACCAAGATAAGATTTCAGCAATTTACTTCGCGATGAATGCTTGAGACGTTTCAGCGCTTTCTCCTTGATCTGCCTAACCCTTTCGCGTGTCAGATCAAAAATGGAGCCGATTTCATCAAGGGTGTAGCTGTGTGGCACGCCGATTCCGAAAAACATGTTGATGATTTCTCTTTCCTTGTCGGCAAGGGTTGAAAGCGAACGCTGGATTTCGCGTGCAAGCGATTCCCGGATCAGGTTCTCATCTGTTCCCGGAGTATCCTCATTTATAAAAACATCAACCAGTTTGGTCTCTTCATCCTGATCAATGGGAGCGTCCATGGATAAAATTCTTGTCGACATTCTTAATATTTCGGCAACTTTATGGTCAGGCAATTCCAGTTCAATTGCAAGTTCGTGAACCGAAGGCGCCCGCTCAAACCGCTGTTCAAGTTTGACAGTAGCTTTCGACATTTTACTCATAGCTCCCACCTGATTAAGCGGAAGCCTCACGATTCTCGATTGTTCTGCGAGAGACTGAAGTATTGACTGCCTAATCCACCACACCGCGTAGGAAATGAATTTGAAACCTCGGGTTTCATCAAAACGACGCGCCGCCTTTATCAGTCCCACATTGCCTTCATTAATCAGATCGGGCAAACTAAGTCCCTGGTTCTGATATTGCTTGGCAACAGAAACAACAAACCGGAGGTTCGCTTTGCATAATTTTTCAAGCGCGGCCTGATCGCCCAGCTTTATTCGCTGGGCAAGCAGAACCTCCTCATCAGCGGTAACCATACCTTCCTTGCCAATATCCGAAAGATAGCGGTCAAGAGAAGCAGTATCGCGGTTTGTAATTGATTTTGATATTTTTAATTGTCTCATAGTCCGATTCCATAATAAGCTCTTAAACCGTTGGGATAAACACCCTCGATGAGTACGCCTCCCTGACGATCGGTAAGCGATTGTTTCAATTCCTGCACTGTACGCATTGGTTTCCGATCAACCGACAACAAAATGAATCCCTGACTGATACCGGAATTCTTCAGTTTACCGCTTCCAACTGACACGATTTTATATCCATAATCAATGTTGAATTTTGCTTTTTCATTGTCGGTCAATTGCTGAAAGGTAGCTCCAAGAATAACTATTTTTGAATTATTTTCAGCGATCACTTTTGATTCCTCGCTTTGCAAGGTTAGAGGTAATTCATACTCTTTACCATCCCTGTTAATAATAACGGTTGCCTTATCTTCCGGATTCTTCTGTCCGATAACCTCCATGAGTTCTGCCTTGCCATTTATATTTACATTATCAATCCTGGTAATAACATCTCCTCTTTTAATTCCGGCAGCTTCAGCAGAGCCGCCTGCAACCACCTCGTCAATATAAATACCGCGCAAATCGGTAAAACCCTTTTCTTTTGCAAATTGATCGTCAATTTCACGAAAATAGACGCCGAGGTATGCCCGCTGGATTTTCCCGAATTTCATAAAATCATTGACCACTTTTTTCACAATATTTACCGGAATCGCAAACGAATAGCCTGTATAATAACCGGTTCCCGAAGCAATTGCCGCATTGATTCCAATGAGTTCTCCGCGAGTGTTCACAAGAGCTCCGCCACTGTTACCTGGATTTATGGCGGCATCGGTTTGAATGAATGATTCGATGGCGCCCTGAGATCCTAAAATATTGATGTTCCTGGCTTTGGCGCTTACGATTCCCGCAGTTACCGTAGAGGTTAGATTGAAAGGATTACCAACAGCCAATACCCATTCCCCTATTTTCACATTATCTGAATTACCATAAGTTAAATATGGTAAACCCAGCTCATCAATTTTAATCAAAGCAAGGTCGGTACTTGGATCCGCGCTGACAATTGTGGCTTTATATTCGCGTTTATCATTGAGAGTTACCGTTACATTTGTTGCCTCCTGCACTACATGGTTATTGGTAACTATATAGCCATCAGCCGATACTATAACGCCGGAACCCATTGCTGAATAAGGTGTAGAGTATTCGCGCGGTTGAGGCCTTCCGCCAAAATTGAAAAATTCGAAAAAATCATCATAAACCATGCTTTTCTTTTGAAATTCTGATTTTATATGAACCACTGCATGAACTGATAAAGCAGCAGCTTCTTCAAAATCGGGAAGATTGAATGCTGAAGAAGGATTATAGTTTACCTTCTGAATTGGTATGCCCTGTGGCTTTGAATAGGAATATCCAATCTTATTTTCAAAAGCTTTATAAAGTCCGAGGGCAACAGCGCCTCCAGCCAGTGCGATTAAAAACAATCCTGCAATTCTTTTCATTGTACGTTGAGTTTAAATGTTAGAAGTTAATTGAATTTTTCATGTTGAATTGGTTAAAAACGATGTTGTTACAATGTTATTACCATCACCGATGTTAAATTCTGTTAATCCCCTGTTAAAAAAACGTTAAAGAATTTGCACATTATCGTATTACCTTTTTGACTTTTTCCGATTAACAGACAAAAATCAATCGTTAAAAGTTGTATCTAAAACCTAAAATATGAAAATAATTCCAAGCTTCGTTTGTATGCTGTTTTATTCAACGCTATCAACAAATTTGTCGAGTTCATCGTTCGATATAAAAAACAGCGAAAATCGTGCCAGTTTAGATTCAATCAAAATAAAAAGTCAAAATGTCAGCGTTATTTTTTGGAATGTCGAGAACCTTTATGATCCTTATGATGATTCGACCACACTTGACGATGAATTTACCTCTGCGGGCGCCAAACGCTGGAATTGGACTAAGTTCAGTAAAAAACTAAACCAGGTTTCAAAAACGATTCTTGCCGCCGGTGAATGGTCTGCTCCATCGGTGGTTGGTTTTTGTGAAGTGGAAAACAGATATGTTTTGAATAAACTCATTTATCAAACGCCGCTGAAAAAATGGAAATATAAAATGATTCATCATGAATCCCCTGATCAGCGTGGAGTTGACGTGGCATTGCTTTACCGTCCCGAAATGTTTAAGGTTTTATCAGAACGTACTTTTCGAATCAGGTTTCCTTTCGATTCACTTGCTCAGACAAGGGAAATTCTAATGGTAAAGGGTGTTTTTTATAACCGTGATACCATTCATCTTTTTATAAATCATTGGCCTTCAAGGCGTGGAGGTTATTTACAATCTCAGCCGCGTAGAAATCATGTGGCAATGGTACTGCGAAAAGTTGTTGACTCCATTCAACTTGTTAACCCCAGTGCAAATATTCTCATCATGGGCGATTTTAATGATGAACCGGAAAACGAGAGTCTGAAAATCGTTCTCGGGGCAAAAACCGTCGGGGATAGCGTCAATGATACAACACTTTTAAATCTGATGGGAATCAGGAATCAAAGTCATCCCGAAGGAACAATAAAATACCGTGATGAATGGAGTACTTTCGACCAGTTTATCATTTCAGGCGCTCTGATGAACGGAAATTCCGGTTTGGAAACCGGCACAGGAAATGTGAGGATAGTGAAAGCAGATTTCCTGCTGGATGAAGATAAAACCTATTTCGGTGAAAAATTAAAACGCACATATTCCGGTCCAAGGTACCAGGGAGGTTTTTCGGATCATTTGCCGATAAGGTTGTTGATTAATCAATCAAATAAATAACGAAATGAGTTTGACGCTTGTGATTAATCCGAAAATGACTTTTTGCAATCTTGAGCCTACTCCGAAAAGGAAACAAT
>JAPLDO010000140.1 GCA_026391715.1 Bacteroidota bacterium | reverse complement strand
GAAAAAAATCTGTAGTGCTCAAAACAGAACTCTTCTCGTAATTATTAACTCAAACAAAGGAAGTTATAAGAGTTTAGCTGCAAATCTGGATGAATTTCCTTCAATGCCGGGGAGAGTGCCTGGTTTCCTATCATAACACGCTCAAAAACGCCACTACTGATCTGCCTTTCCAATTCCCGCACGCTGGTCTTCTCCCTTAAACATAGACGAAGATAGAATTCCCGTTCCTCATATGATTTTGTTCTGGAGATCAGAACCAGGTGGTGCGACCAGCTAATTTTGGTTAAAATACTCCCTCTGATATCACTGGTTTCTAATTGTGTCAACACTGTTGACACAATTTCAGTCGACTGATATTCAGGTAATTTCATTTGTGTCAACAGTGTCGACACAAATTTCGAACTGGCATACGTTTCATAGAATCGTCTCATCCTGTAGAGGCCACTGCGGTTGAACCCTTTCAAGTCGGGATGCTCATTCAGGATAACTTCAGCCAGTTCATCGATGGTCCCATCGCCCCAGGAGGCATTGGCAATTTTTTTGCTGATATATTCCCCGACATTCCAGTAAAGGTTGATCAATTCTGTATTGACCGTCATTAAGGTGTTATTACGCACCTGCTTGATGAGTGAAATTATTTCTGTGAATTGCTTTTGTAGCATGATTTAGAATCTTGTAATGTCTCTTGGTATTTTTTTAAAAACGATGTTTCGCTTTGTCAAAAACTAAAATTTTCATTTCCCTTTCTCATCGCAATCCTCATTTTTATAGTTTTTCAAATCTTTTATTATTCCAGAAAAGAGCATTTTATTTGACTTTTGATATGATACAACATATTCACGATCAACTGATAGGAAATTTTTCGCATCATTAGATCCACTCCTTCGTTTCCACACAAATGAAGTTAAATAGTTACCATTACCGAAAATTTCATCACAAATAAGTTTAAGGTTGGTTTGTTCATTATCGTCAATCGAAATAAAAATTGCCCCATCATCGGACAGTAACTTATGTAACAGTTTTAATCGAGGATACATCATGCATAGCCACTTATCATGCCGTGTAAGATATTCAGATTCTTTCCCTACCACTTTATGCAACCACTTTCTAATTTTTGGATCATTAACATTATCGTTATACACCCAATTTTCATTTCCTGTATTGTATGGAGGATCAATATAGATGCACTTTATCTGACCTTCGTACTCGGGTAAAAGCGATTTGAGCGCTTCGAGGTTATCGCCATGAATGATCTTGTTTCCACTGCCGGTTTCAGTTTCGTCCTGTTTTCCGTTATCAATCCATACTTATGTTCCAATACTTTATAGGGAACATCGAGGTGATGGTTAATAACTTTGTCTTTCCCTATCCAGTGCAATGTAGGCATCGTTTATCCAGCTTGAGTTGTCGTTTAAAAAGTCATTAAAAGTAGTTAAAATATCCTTTTAGGCTTCCGATTACTTTGTGGCAAGAGATTTAAGTTGCCTTTACGACCATAAAAAAAGGGAGTTCCGCCCCGGCGGAACTCCCTTGAAACTCAGAAGTTGATCTTCTCTTCAGCTTCCTGAATACTTGCGTCGAATGAGGACTTCAGAAAATCAATCACCTTTTTTACGCCCGGAGTGAAACTGGTGGTGAATACATTCCCATCCGAGTCGTTCAACCTCATCGAGCAGTTGAAATCGTTGGATGAAATCTGAAACCTTTCCAGTTCGCTGCGGGTTTGTACCAGCTTCGTCCTTTTGTCAACAATAAGAACGAGATGTTCAACCTTGAGGATTCTTTCCAGCAGGGTCATTTCCGGCTTCACTATTTTTACAGGTTCCGGCTTCACTTCTGCAATTGGTTCCGGCTTCACGTCAGCCACAGGTTCTTTCTCTTCCTGTAGGATTTGAATTGGAACCATAGCGGCTCCGGTCAAAGGTTCTGCATTGGCTCCGCCGTTTGTTGGTTTGGTCAGGGCTGCTGTATTTACTTTATTCATGATGTGCGCCCCTGCCCTGGGGACTTATTTTGGCTTCTGGCGCGCCGGTTAAAAAAAAATTTATGCTGTAAAAAGCTACCGGAATGAAAATTCTGGAACAAATGTTCGGGTCAGATTGCTTTTCCAATCTGAATGAACCCAACGGGCGGCTCGCTAAGAGCCAATCTATTCAGCCAAAGTGAGCCGCATTTAGTGACACGATATTTTCATGAGGTTAACTTTGCATAAAATTTTGAGTAATATGTGCGGTGGCTTTTGACGATTTCTTCTTTCAAAAAGCTGCCCCGAAGGATTTCATTTTTTCTCAGTTTTCTTCTTTGTCTCGTTATCAAAGAAATCGTGCAGAATTTATTTATTCGGATCGGGAATAATTTGTAAATTGCGCAGCTTAACAATATGCCACTTAATTCTTCAAACATGCAAACGGAATCAGAACATCTATTTGAGGAGATTAAAAAGTATGATTTCTACCCGGAATCAATGACTAGGATTGCAGGAGAAATTAATAATGTTGCCTTCTTTCCAGGCGGACGAGGAACATTTGACAACAGCGAATACATTTCGGATAAGCCGATCATGATTGTCGGCCAAGATTTTGACAGCTTTAAAAACTTTGAAAGATCCCGGAATGCAGGCGGTGAAAATATAGATAAGAACCCAACTTGGAAAAATATTCGAGAACTTTTGAAAAATTGTGAAATTAACCCATCCGACTGTTTTTTTACTAATGCTATTCTCGGAGCAAGGAATCAGATTCGGAATACAGGGAAATCTCCAGCTTTTTCCGATGAAAAGTTTCTTGCTTATTGTAAAGATTTTTTTCTTGAAGTTCTGGAAATCCAAAAGCCCAAACTAATCCTGGTTTTAGGGATGCAGGTTGCCAGATTTTTCTCAACTTTTGAAAGTTTAAGTAGTTGGGCTGAGATTAAGACTTTTAATCAAGCTGATGAAAGACATCTCAGTGTTCAAAAACAGGTTATACTATCACCCAACTTTGAGACAACCCTTGTACTTCTTGTTCATCCCTCATTCAGAAAATTAACTGTGAAATATCGTCGATTTCGACACTACATTGCAGAAGATGCTGAAATAGAAATGATTAAATTTGCAATGGAATAGACACCTTACCAATACCCATTTCTGTACAGCAGGTAGCCTGGATTTAACTGACCGAAAAATGTATTTTGAAAAACTTTATTATTTTGATAGCTGGGGAACATGGGGAAGGGTAATTCGCGATGCCATGAGAGGTTTTAATCAAGATTATAATCTTTATCCGATTTACCTTCTGGCCAATTCTTATACATTTAGCCAAATCGATTTTGTAGGCAGACATGGAACAGACCCCAATATGCGTCCATCTGATCCCAAGGAAAAGAATGCCAAAATAAGTGGGATTAAATTTTTTGATAAAGAAATTGCATTTGGAATCGAAGAAACCATTGATGATAAGTATTTCCTTTTACTTTACACTGACGAACTCAACGATTCAGATGATGGTGAAGACGATCCTGAAATATTACCCACAAATGATCCTATTATTCGTGTTCTCAGGAATGTTCGTGTTCAGTCTTAAATAAAAACTAATTAAACAGAAATTTAGCAAATAAATTCATGAAAACTTTCTGTTAGGAAGCCTGTTTCAACAACGCTTTTACGATCATAAAAAAAGCCGTCCCGGTTTTCCGGGACGGCTTTGATGATCTAATAAGATGGATACTGCCTGTTATACCAGTCTTCATCCTCTAACGAAGCCAGGGAATTGCGGTAATCTGCCTCTCCGCAAGCCAGGTGTTCGGCGTGGTTTCCGTTTGTCCAATAGATTATCTCTTCGCCTTTTTTAATAGGCTTTTTGCAGGTGTAACATGTCCCGGCGAAGCGTGATGTCATCTGACGCGGATCGAGTGATCTTCTGATGTGACTCATTTTGTTTTGGGTTTTAAGAGTGAATAAAAATGCCGTGAACTCTCGCCCACGACCTGGAATTATTTGTTAGAATGGAATCTCGTCAATGCTCATTTCAGGAACCAACGTTTGTTCTTCTTCCGGGATGGCAACATTTTTGCCCAAAATGTAATCAGCGGCTTTTTCTGCCCGTGAAGCTGCCCAGATGATCCATTTTTCGTTATCCCTGAGCGTTTTTGACCAGTCCCTGATATAGGCGGTTGAATTTCTTTCTGATTTGGATATTCCGGCGATGGTGGACAGATATGAAGAGCAGAGTTCAGCTACCAGCTCTTCTTTCGAATAGGGTTCATCCCCAAATTTGTTTGAAAACGCCTCAAACCGGTTCATCCTTTTTGGATGTCCTGTAGCGTGACCGTTATGCCGATATCGGCATAACGGTCATAATGCCGCATCCATTATAATGCCGCATGGACTTGACAAAGTGTCGATTTCGACACTTCTCAGATATGACCATGCGGCATTATTTATAGGTTTTCGAGAAAGCTGAGTA
>JAPLDO010000239.1 GCA_026391715.1 Bacteroidota bacterium | reverse complement strand
TTTGGCTTTTCGAGTAGGAGCAGGACATTTTTGATCAATGGATTTTGAAGGGAGGCGATGATTTGGGACATGGCGGATTAACTTTTTTATATTGAAACTCAAATTTTTATAAATCGCACCGTATAGGAACGCGACTGTGTGACAACAGTGGCGAAATAAAGTCCCGAAGGCGAGAATTTCATTCCCCGAATAAAAAACCGGACTGCCAACACCAATAAAACCTGTCTATTTAGATTCATTACCATTCCGTTTTAGTATTAGATATTCAATGAGTTAATCAAAATACAAAAATATTTATCTTTTTTGATTCTGATTTGAAAAATATATTTACATTTGCGTATTCAAATACCACAATATACCTTGTCGAAAATTTTTGCACTTTCTGAAGCCTCTTCGATTGCAATTCACAGCATGGTTTTGATTGCGCGAACCGAAAACGGGATTAATGCCGTTAAGATTGCCGAAATTACGGGTTTTTCAAAGAATCATATCGCAAAAGTTTTGCAACGCCTTGTAAAGAATGACATGCTTAAATCGGTACGCGGACCGTCAGGTGGATTTTCGATGAAAGTGGAACCCAAAAACGTTACTTTACTTGATATTTATCAGACCATTGAAGGAAACCTTGATATCGGCAAATGCCCCTTGTCTTATGACCTTTGTGGATTTGACCGCTGTTTAATGGGAACATTGGTGAATAAATTGACTGCCGAATTTAAAAAGTTTTTAACAGAACAAACTTTACAATCATATCTCTGATTTTTTTTACCCCATAAGAGGCAATCAAATACCTAAATACACCAATTAATATATGAAACGAAAAATTATTCAGATTGACGAAGAGAAATGTAACGGATGCGGTCTTTGTATTCCGAATTGCCATGAAGGCGCGATGCAACTCATTGATGGAAAGGCGAGGTTGATCAGTGACCTTTTCTGTGACGGACTTGGCGCCTGCATTGGCCATTGCCCGGAAGGCGCAATCGAAATCATCGAGCGTGAGGCAGAACCATACAATGAACGGAAGGTTATGGAGATCATGGTTACCAAAGGCAGGAAGACCATTCTGGCTCATCTGGAACATCTGCGCGATCACAATGAAACAGAATTTTTAAATGAAGCAATTAAATATCTCAAAGAAAACAACATTGACATGAATCCAACAGAAACAAAAAATCAGGCAGGAAATATGGCCGTCTATGCGGATCCTGCAACAGCCTTCACGGCAGAAAAGTCACACGTCGGATGCGCTTGTCCGGGCTCACAAACACTGGATTTTCGCGTCGCTCCGCAACAAGTTGATACAACAGGCGTTCCGGTGGCAACGGGACCAGCGCCCTCTGAACTGCGCCAATGGCCGGTTCAATTACATTTGTTAAATCCACAGGCAGGGTATTTTAAAAATGCCGATGTTCTGCTTGCCGCCGATTGCGCTGCCTTTGCAATGGGCAATTTTCATGATCGTTTTTTAAAAGGAAAATCCTTAGCCATTGCCTGTCCGAAACTCGACAGTAACAAAGAATCTTATGTCCAGAAACTGACATCCATGATCGCCGATTCGCGTATCAACTCTCTCACAGTAGTGATGATGGAAGTTCCATGTTGCGGCGGTTTGCTGCAAATGGCGCAGACAGCCCGAACAAACGCCGGACGTAATATCCCAATAAAGCAGGCAACCGTAAGTGTACAGGGAGAAGTTATTGAGGAGGATTGGGCATGATGGAAAAAAGTATATTTGAACACTCTAATGTGTTCCGTTTTCCCGAAAAGGTTGAATATTCTTCCGAAGGGATTATCAGCAAACGGGTGATTGACCGCCCGGTAGGAACGGTAACGCTGTTTTCCTTTGATAAAGGTCAGCGATTAAGCACTCATTCCGCTCCTTATGACGCCATGATTCAGGTAATTGAAGGCGCAGCCGAGATTGTGATCAATGAAGTTTTGTTTTCGTTGGGCGCCGGCGATTCTGTTATTATGCCCGCCGGGATACCTCATTCTGTTTACGCTGTGGAAAAATTCAAAATGGTTTTAACCATGATTAAGGGATGAAATTCAAACAGCGGAATAGAGATAGCGAATCAGGTGGAAAGCGTTTGGCTGTCAATCCGGGAGGATCCTGCCCCAGGTAAGGAAGGATATTCTGTGCAGGAAGAATTGTCACAGTGATGGCGTCAATAAGAGGATAAGAGTCCAGCATTTTTTCATCGTGTTGGTTTTATAGGTTTTTTACACATCGAACCGAAATTGCATCATCAGGATGGAAGCTTCCCACGGTAAGAACTCCATTGGATGTTTCCAGCATAATGGCAGTTACTTCAACCATTGGGAGATTTCCTGTGGAAGTTGAAAAAGCGCACCGATCGCCGAGCCATTGAAATTCGTCCCAAAACGCCCACATCCCGGCAGGCAATGCCGTGAAACCAACTTCGTCGGTTGCACCCGTGTTTGGACTTGTCCAATGCCCGTTTCCGGTTTCCTTTAATTTCCCGCCGATATTCAATCCTCCCAGAAAACCCGCAAATTGCTGCCATTCTGCTTCACTGGGCAAGCGCCAGCCATTCGGACAAATGCCCTGCACATTGCTTGGATTTGTATTGCTGCTTGCCGCTCCGTTCATTGCGGGTGACCATGCGTACAACCTGCCGTAAATCAATGAATTGTTCGGATCAAGATTATAATCATAATATGCTGCTGCGGTTCCATCAGGATAGTGGGCGCTTTTCAGGTTTTCTGCCATCCATATTTGGGCGCCTATCCCGACAATTGTGTAATGGTTGTTGTCATAATCGGTACATGGGGCAAAGGCAAATGTAATTGTTCTGCTGCTTGTTGGAATATCCATCACCACAGTGCCGTAAATGCCGGATCTGCCTGTGAATTTTACCAGGTCGCCCGCAGTGTATTGCATCTGGATAATCGCTTCCGTTTGTTTAATATTCCCCGGATCAGTTTGCCCGTTTGGTTGTCCCGAATAAATAATTTGTATGGGACTTGCAGAGGTTGATCGGTTGATAATTTTTCCGGTAAAATGATAGCCTTCCGACCTGACATGCAACAACAAGGCTCCGTTTTTCAACCCGCACACGCGGAAAGATTGCCGGCCTGTTGACAGGAAAACCTCTTCTTTTGCCACCTGCCGGCATGTCAGATCGGTTAGTTCGATGGTAGCATTGGCATTTGATGTTGCATAAAATGTTACAACAACCTCGCCCTTTGCCGGATTTGGATAGATGAGCAAGGGACTTTCCGCGTTTGTGGATATTCGATCCATACCCGACAAGGTTCCAAGTAGCTGCAACTGGTTTCCGCTTCCCACAGTCAGGCTGGCGCCCTGGTTAAGGTTCTCTACCCGCACGCTGTCAACCATAATGGCTGCCCCGGAGCCGGCGAAGCTGATTAAATAATCCTGAGCCTGAATTTTTACCAAAGCAAAAATCAACAGGAATAGTAATGTGCTTTTTTTCATGTTCTGTCAGTTTGATCAGGATACAAAAGTAATGTGTGAATACAAATCAAGAGTCAATCATTTTACAAATGGAGGGTATGACCCTGCAAAATGCTTTGGAAGGTGCACAGATGGAAGGCAGATAGCCCGATATCTGAAATATGAAGCAGATGCGACATTTTCCATGGTGGGAAAACAGATTTAAAAAAGGATGGACTGAAAATAGCCATTTGTCGAGCCATAACAGCCGTTTGTGGACTTGTTGATCCTGATGGGTTGCGGATGTCATAGATTTGAAGTTTATTCACGATAAGCCAATAGAAATATTTAACATACCAATGTCATGAAAAAGATAACAACATCAGATTATTTGTTATTGTGGAGTGTTCTCATCTGCATCAGCCTCAGCCCGCTCCAGTCAATCAGTCAGCAATCTCCTGAAATCCTTTACGGCCCGTGGTTCGGACAGACTCCTCCGGGCGCTGTTCCGGTATTGTTTGCACCGCCCGAACTTCAATCCAACAGCGACTGGTTCTGGCACGGGGGACTCGCCTTTTCTCCCGACGGTGCGGAATTCTATATGGATGTTTACTATCCGAATGCCAACCCATCCGGGATGAGGGTCAGGCAAATGATCATGACCGACAATGAATGGAGTTCGATTCAGACAGCTCCTTTTGCCGGGGAATATGTATCGGCAGGGATGAGCTTTACCGATAATGGCAACACGGTTTATTGGGTTTCCGACCGGCCGCAGTCCAACTTCTGGACATCTTCAAAAGTCAACGGGGATTGGAGCAATACTGCTCCGGTCTATTACCAGTATCCAGCCGGATTAGGCAGCGGATGGAGATTATCGGTGGCAAATTCGGGAAGAATTTATGCTCATTTCTTCGGAGGCAGCAGTTTTGCAGAATGTGATATCTATACCATTGACAAGGTCAACGGACAATATCTGACGCCTCAGAAAATGAGCGCCAGTATTAATTCAGATTCAATGGACATCGGCGCTTTTATTGATCCTGATGAAGAATATCTTATTTTTGAATCGAACCGGGAGGGTGGTTTAGGTGAAACTGATTTGTATATAAGTTTCAGAAAACCGGATAACACCTGGACTCCAGCCGTTAATTTTGGTTATCCTGTCAACACAGATTCTTATGAGATGTCGCCATACGTTTCACCGGATAAACAGTTCTTATTTTTTTTATCCGAAAGGGATGCTAACCGAAATCCTTACTGGGTCAGCGCTAGTGTTATAGACAGTATCAGGCAGGTTATTCTTTCTGTTACTCCTGAACCAGCGGGGAACGAGGAGCTGCTTTTATACCCGAACACACCTAATCCATGCAAAACACAAACTAAAATACGGTTCAGGCTGCCTGAACGCATGACTTTGTCGCTAACAATATTGAATCCATTGGGACAACCTGAATGTTCCCCTGTAACTGATAAAACCTTTGCCGCCGGAGAACATTCAATTTGCATCCCAACAGGGAACCTGTTGCCAGGCATTCATTATTATGTTGTTCAGACAAGTGTCCGGAAGACTTTGGTTGGTAAGATAACCGTGACGGAAAACTGAAATACAACAACCTGCCAATCGCCGGTCTCACCTTGCAGGATTCATCAATATGGGTATAAATTGTTAACGGCTCATCTTCGACATCTGCTGTAAGAACAGATCCCGTTTGATCCTCGAGATTGGAATCTGCGAACCATCGGTCATTTCAATATATCCGCCCTCCTGGCGAACATATTTTTTCACGAATTCGAGATTGATCAGGTGGGAGTTGTGTGGACGGAAGAAATTCCGGTCTGTCAACAAATCCTGGTATTCCTTGAGATTCCTTGAAACCAGGTGTTTTTTATGATCCAGCATATAAAACCAGCAATAACTGCGATCGGCTTCAATTCTGACAATTTCCCTTGCGTTAAGGTATTCCATTCCTTCTGTGGTAGGGATGGCAAGTTTCGTAGGCAGGGTTGATTTCAGGTTTTCAAGTAATGCGAGGTAATTGACTTTCTGGTTAAAAAGGTGCGACCGTTTCTCGGTAACCTTATCAACAGCTTCGAGAAACTCACTGATATTGATTGGCTTAAGGATATAGTCGACCGCGCTGAATTTTATCGCCTTTAATGCGTACTGGTTAAATGCCGTGATAAAAATCACATCGAACATTTTTTTCGGAAACTGTGCCAGCAAATCAAACCCGCTGCCATGTGGCATCTCCACATCGAGGAAAACCAGTTCCGGCTGATGCTCGATTATCAGCCTGGCGCCATCTTTGGCTGAGTTGGCGGTTCCTATAACTTCGAGTTTCGGACAATATTCCCGGATAATTGAACAGATGAAATTAACCGCATCCGTTTCATCATCAACGATAACTGTTTTCATGGGTTGTTTCATGTCATCAAAGGTAATTGAAGTTCAACGCGGGTTCCGCAGGCATTATTTTCGCTGTCTTTCAGGTCGGTATAAATCACCTTTAAATCAGTCCCGTAAAGTGCATTGGTAATGTTGATCCGTGATTCGGTGATTTTGGCGCCAAGTGAATTGTGCGGGGTATCCTTTTGCATTTTAAGCTCCATTGCCGCTTCCCTGCCAATACCGTTATCTTCAACAATGCAGCAGATGTGGTGATCGCATAATTGCATGCTGATGGTAAGCGAACCCTGATCCGGCTTATTGATAAGCCCGTGGCATACTGCATTCTCCACGTATGGCTGGATGAGCATTGTCGGAATTTTACAGGTAAAGGCGTCAATCTCTTCATCAATGATGATCTGATATATGAATTTTTCCTTGAAACGGAGTGTTTCCAGTTCAAGATAAAGCTGAATTACATCGAGTTCATCGTTGATGGGAACCAGGGTGTGCTGGGAGTTTTCGAGAATTTTCCTTATCAGGCGGGAAAATTTTGTGAGATAATTGTTGGTTGCGATCTTATCATGCTGGTACATGTAATACTGGATCGAATTCAGGGTGTTGAAGATGAAATGGGGATTCATTTGCTGCCTGAGGTTGGCGTGGGTAATCTCCGAAAGCCTGTTGTTCATATCGCTGATCTTCTGCCGGGCAGCAATCTTCGACTGGTAATAGAGCAGCGTCCCGATGATTAGCAGCAAAAGTATGAATCCTGAGAAACCATAGGTAAAGTACTTTTGCTGGTCCAGTTTCAGGTTGAGTAGTTGCAATTCCTTTTCCTTCGACTCCGTGTCAAATTTTGCACGGGCATAACCCAATCCCTCCAAATATCTTCCCGCGTTCAGCGAATCATTCGAATTCTTGTATGCAACGTAATAATCATACGCCTTTTTGTAATCAGCCCTGGCGATATACATGTCGCTCATGTCCCTGTACAATCCTGACAAAATATAGAAATCCCTGGTTTTTCTGCCATATTCTTCGCAAAGGTTATAATTGAACAGGGCTTTGGCATAATCTTTTTTGTCCCGGTAGATGGTGCCGATATTTCCGTAAGGCTTGGCAAAACCACTGATGTTCCAGGTCGGGCAGGACTGAACAGCCTCAAGATAGTAGTGCAGGGAAGAATCGGGCTCATGTTTCAGATAGTAAAACCAACCGATCATATTCAGAACTGTCAGCGTTGACAGTGAATCGTTTATGGATTTGTTGATTGTCAATGATTCCCGCAGATATGGCATCACGGTTTTGAGGTTGCTGTCAACAAACATTACCTGCACACCGACTCTGAAACACGCCTGTGCAATTAATGCAGGGTTGTTTTCCATTCTGGCTTCCTCCAGAAAGAGTAAAAGGTATTTTTTACGTTCCACGATATTTTGTGTTTGAGCGTAAACATTGGCAATACCAAGGTATGCATTCGGAACAATTGTTTTTAATTTCCTTTCCTTTGCCAGGGCAATATTTTTCTGGTAGAGGCTGATGCTTTCATTGAACTGACCAGCGAAGAAAAGGATATTGGCGAGGTAATTTCTTGCTTCACCTGCTTTTGTGAAATTCTTTGTTTCTTCGAGATACCTAATCGCCGTTTCCATTTCGACTTCGGCATTTTTGGGCATTTCGCGCGATCTGAGAAGTATGGCATTAAGCCAGTGGAGGCGGTATGGAACAGGAAGGTTTTTCTCGCGTGTGAGTTCCAGCGCTTTTGAAATGTAAACTTCACCTTTGCTGATGGTACTTTTGTCAGCCATACAGATATCCGAAAGTCTGATCAAGGTTTTTAACCTCACGCTATCAGGGAGTTTTTCAGCAAGCGATTTTTCAAGGATGCGGATGGAATCATTCCGCTGTCCGACGGCTGTGCCGGCAGAAAGGCATATATAAACTAAAATGTAAAGCAACTGTACTTGTTTCAACATGCCGGAAAAAAACTATCAACATGCAAAACTATCAAATATGAAGCAACAATATGCCGGTAACTTTTCCAATGACCCGTTTGGGAATATAGTTGTAAGGTTTGGGTTTATACTTGCGCTGCAAACTTCAACCCGAACGGCACGAACTAAATGGTTGAAGTCCACCAAAGACCATTTTCACCAATAGTTCGCAAGAGATTGTTGTCGGGGTCGCGCATTCCGCCCGGAAGTCCGGTGAAACCGGAACTGTTTGTAGCGCCTGAATTTGGAGCGAGCCAATGTAAAATACCCGCCTCTTTCATAGCCCCGCCGGCAATGGAAGCTCCGCCAAGAACATTTTCCGTTTCTATCCAGTCCGCATTTGTTGGAACATGCCAGCCTGAAGGACAAATATTGTTGGCGTCATTAACTGCGTACCAGTTGTATAAAGGTCCGTAAACCGGATCATTTGCCGCCGAATCGTTATTATAATAGCATCTTACCGCAGTAACTGCGCCAGTCCAGGCAGTATTGGCTGTAATATTGGGTATCGGAACGCCATTGTTGAAGTGCGTAACTTTCAGGTTTTCGTTTAACCAAACACGGGAGCCAATGATGATAGTATCATACACATAAATTTTCCGTCAATTAATCTGGCGTCAAAATTATCGGGAGAACCTCGGCTTCGGTTGCAATTCTATTGTAAAATGGTTGTAAAGTGGATTACAAAAGATAAACTTTTCTCATTATTCGTATTACCTTTGCCTTATCAACCGGATTAAACATATAATCTTAATCCGAACCAAAAATGAAAACAATTCAGAAAATTATCGTGTTTTATCTGCTTCTGACGCCGATGATTGGCATGGCAGAAACAAAGGAAATTCCTTTTACATTAGATGACCGTGACCGGATCATCCGAACTGAACAAAAAGTTGAATCTGTTAAAACAGAAATAAACACGCGGTTTGAAGCGATGGACAAGCGATTCGACCAGTTATTCAACTTCCTGTGGGCAATTGTTGGAATTTTCACCGCAATGATGGTAAGCATTTTCGGCTTTGCCTTCTGGGACAGAAAGCTGTCGCTTGCGCCGCTAAAAAAGGAGGATCAACGAATCGTTTCTGCGCTTGTGGATTTCGCAAAATTCCAGCCAAAACTCACCGAAAGTTTGAAAAACGCAGGGTTGCTTTGATTGTTGAAAAAGGTTCCCGCTTTTCGTAATCCCTTTGCCAATTATACTGATTATTAATGTTAATTTTGTTTGATGAATGAATTCATATTGACCGGCAAAACTATTCTAATCACCGGAGCCTCCTCCGGTATAGGTCGCCAGACTGCCATACTTGCCAGTAAAAATGGAGCGACTGTAATAATCACCGGAAGAAATGAATCGCGCCTTAACGAAACCTTTCTACAACTATCTGATCCCCTTAATACTTTCACATCGCCCCTCGTCCCTCGTCCTTCGTCCCTCGTTCCTCGTCCCTCGTCCCTCGTCCCTCGTCCCTCATGCCACGACCTCACGGTTGAAGCCGAGATGGACGCCCTCATCGCCAGCCTGCCCAAACTCGACGGCATCGTTCATTGCGCCGGTATCGTTTGCCCGCTTCCCGCCAAATTCATTACACAATCAGATATTGACAGGATGTTTGCTATCAATTATCACGCGCCGGTTAATCTCACAAGCAAGATCATCAGGAAAAAGAGATTAACGAATGGCGCTTCACTGGTCTTTATGTCAACCATTGCAACAAAGAATCCCTATTTTGGCGGCGCGCTGTATAGCGGATCAAAGGCGGCGCTCGAAGCCTATTCCAAAACGCTTGCGCTTGAAATGACATCCAAAGGAATCAGATCAAATTGTATTTTGGCAGGATTGGTTGATACGCCCATGATTGAAAATCCATCGGAACAAAATATGCAGGAAGAGGCTCTCAAACGATATCTGACAAGATATCCGCTTGGAATCGGAACACCCGAAGATGTTGCCGGCGCTATCCTGTTTTTTCTTTCCGACGCCTCAAAATGGATCACCGGAACCTCGCTGATAATGGGTGGAGAATAATTACTTTCAATAATCGTAATTCAATGAATAACAATAAACTATACTCAGTCATAGTTCCGGTTTATAACAGCGAATCTTCACTTGTCGAATTGTTTGATGGAATCATGAAGGTTTTCAACGACCTCGGCAACAATTTTGAAGTCATTTTTGTTGACGACAACAGCCGCGACAATAGTTGGGAAACGTTATCTTCATTGAAAAAGGAATTTCCAGACTATATAACAGCGGTAAGTCTGAGCCGAAATTTCGGACAGCACAATGCCACTCTGTGCGGATTTTCTTTTGCTACGGGCGATTACATCATTACCATTGACGATGATTTGCAAACCCCGCCATCTGAAATAAGGAAATTAATTGAAGGTCATAATAATACTAACCATGACCTGACTTACGGAGTTTACCGCAGGAAAAAACACTCTGTCACCAGAAATATCGGCAGCAGATCGCTAAAAACCTCCGCCAGAGTGTTGCGACAGTCGCCGGGCGAAGGCTCCTCATTCCGCTTGATTTCCGGCGACCTGATTAAAAAAATTGGGCATCATCAGCAGAATTTTATCTTTCTCGACGAAGTTTTTCACTGGTACACCGATGATATAGCTTTCGTTGAAGTTGACCATCAGCCACGAAAATATGACAAGTCGGGTTATTCGATTGGGAAACTGGTGAAACTTGTTGCTAACCTTGTGATGTATTATACAATGGTGCCGTTGAAGGTTCTGGTTTACGGCGGACTTATTATTTCGCTTATCACATTTATCTATGGCTTGTTCTTTATTATTAAGAAACTTGTTTTCAATGTCCCGCTTGGCTATACCTCTCTCATCGTAACCATCCTTTTTTCAACCAGCATTATTCTTTTCAGCCTTGGCGTTCTTGGCGAATACCTCAGCAGAATCTATCAGTTGCAGAATCGGAAGCCGCCTTACTCGATAAGGAAAGCGATGCGAAGAGAGAAGAATTAATCAGAGAGGTAGGGGAAAAATCTGAAATCTGAAATCTGAAATCTGAAATACGAAATACGAAATTCGAAATGATTTACACACGCTTTGGCGTCAGTTTCCATATTCTTAAAGAAAATGATCTTGAAATGGTCAGGCAGTGGCGCAATGATCCGGTTGTCGCCAATAATTATGAATTCAGAGAATACATAACGCCTGAGATGCAGCAAACCTGGTTCAGAACTGTCAATAATATCAATAATCTCTATACTGTTATTGAATACCGGAATGAAAAAATAGGCGTAATAAACATTAAAAATATTGACTGGGACAAGCGCGAGTGCGAGGGAGGCATATTTCTTCCTGATCCGAAACATCATAACACGGGGCTTCCGGCGATTATCTCCTATATCACCACTGAGATTATTTTTGTAATTTTTGATTGGAATAGAGGATTTGCTCATGTTTTGAAGGAAAACAAAAGCGTACAGCAATTTGTGAAGATGCTGGGATATGAACTTGCTCCCGGACAGGAAGACATTAATAATCAAAAATGGACTATTACACGCGAGTCATTCGAGAAAAAAACCAGGAAGCTGTCAAAGGCAATTAGCGTAATGGTTAACACGAGCGATCCCGGAATATTGCTTATTGAAAAGAGCGAATATGAGGATTCACTAATTCTCCAATGGGAATCCATTGTATCGCAAAGCTGTCACATCATAAAAACCGAAGTAACAGAAAAGGGCAGAGTCTATTGGTTTGAATAATTTACCGGGGCTGAATTCCGGCGGCTTTCCGATAGGCGAGCTTATTGAATAACCTGGCAAGCATGGTAATATTTATAGCGAGCCATCTGCTTTCGCGGTAGGGCAGATATGAACCCCACAACATGAGTTTGAATAACAGAATTGAATAGCTCTTCATCGGCAGGGATTTTATCCAAAGCATTAGACTGAATTTTCTATCCAAACGCACGTACTTAAAGGCATCTGCCGTTTTTCCGGCTATCTGATCTGCGAGCCTCGTCTCCTTTTCCGTCATTTGTTCACGCCATAGTCCGAGCCTGCCGGTATTAACCGGATTCATCAGACTTGCATGAATCTTCAGCAGATTTGGATTGTTGAAAGTTTCCACCATTTCATCCTTTTTCTTATAGAAATCAAAAACGGATGAGCAGAACGGAATTTCAAGAAAGTTGCATAAGGCGGAAAAAGATTCCTCCGGCTTTTCAACCAAATCCTCGTACCGGATAAGGTAAAACCGCTGAGGAAAACGCTTATGGTATTCGATAAAACTACGATTAATATATCGCCATCTGGCAATCTGAAGCGCGAGAACCGGCGCTTCAAAAGCAATTTCTTTCAGGTTTCTGACAGAAACAAAATTATCGCGGTAATCACGAATAATACAAATAAACCGGGCTTCGGGGAATATTTTGATCAGCCGTTTGGTAAAAACAGAATATACCGGATTTTTATCCCCAACCTGCAAAACTTCTTCCTTGGGATAAAATGAAAAGGAATGTTCATTAATTTTAAAAAGCAAATCCTGGATAGCGGTCGTATCAGGCATATCTATAATATCTTTTGTAAAAACCGCCCGATCAATTTTCAGATTTTCCAGTTTCCGGTTATTAAACGCCGCAGGCTGAAAAACATGGTCAATAAACGATTGCAGCGCCGGTTTATCCCAGACGTCAATCTTTTTGAATTTCTGATAAAGCGTTAGAAAAACCGGCAATTCAGGCGCTATTTTCACATTGGGATGGGCGTCGAAAAGCGCTTTTAATAAGGTAGTCCCCGATCTGGGTCTTCCAAGGATGAAAAAATGGTTAGCGGACATATAAAGCGGTTGATTGTGGCATTCTGGTTGCAAATTTCAGGTTCAAAGTTGAGCCTGCTCCGAAAAGGAAACAATTTGGACTAAAGTCCAGTAACTATTTGATTATCAATTGCCACTACCTTAATGTAGTGGCAATTCAAGTTGCTGATATACCGGGCTCGTAGCCAAATTTTGATTTTTATAACCACTTTTCGGAGTGGATTCAAGGTTCCGGGTTCCGGGTTTCGGGTATTTTATTTTTTTCCAAAGATGTGGTGATAGGTCCTTACCAGTACCAGAAGTTTGATTGAAAGCCATAAACTGAGGCGCGAGGGCAGGTAGGAGCCCCAGACATAGAGTTTAAAAATCAAATTTCCGTAAATGACCATCGGCAGCGATTTTACAAACAGCATAGGATGAAACCGGGTATCGTCGCGGTGGTAATTAAAAATATCAGCGTATTTTCCGGCAATCTGATCGGCTATGCAGACCTCATGCGGGGTTAGCTCTTTTTTCCATAAATCCATTCGCGAGGTATTGATGGGGTTCATCAAACTGCCATGAAATCTCTCAACCAATGGATTTGAGTACGTTTTCATGGTCTCTTCCCGTTTTCTATAGAATTCGAAAACAGATGAATTAAAGGGAATGTTAATGAATTTACACAGGTCGGGAAGAATTTTATCCTGCTTTGTAACGAGGTCTTCGTACCTGACGATGAAAAACCTGTCGGGATATTTCGCTTTGCATTTAAGAAATAGTTTCGCAACGTAACGCCACCGGTAAACCTGCAAAGTGAGGATTGGCGCCTCAAGTTTCAGGTCGGCAAGTTTGCGCATGGATACATAATTATCCCGGTAATCGCGGACTATACAAATAAACCGCGCATCCGGAAATATTTTCAGAAACCGTTCGGTATAGATCGAATAAACAGGATTTTTATCGCCGACACAAAGAATTTCTTCTTTGGGAAAAATTGAAAATCCATGTAAATTAACCTGTTTAAGAAAATCTCTGATTGACCCTCTGCCCTTAAGCGTAAGCAAATCGGCGGCGAAGGCGGCGCGGTCTATTTTCAGGTTTTCGAGTGTGCGATGAATAAAAACATTGTGCTGAAAAATGAAATCAACAAACTTTAGGATGGTTGCCTCATCCCAGTTTTTCACCTTCCTGAACCGCTGGTAAAGCGGAAGCATTATAGGAAATTCAGGCGGAATTTTTACATTAGGATGGGCGTCGAACAAGGTACTGAGCAAAGTTGTTCCCGAACGTGGTCGTCCCATGATAAAAAAGATTGGAATATCTTTCTTCAGGCTTTTTGCCATAATTAAACTTTCGTTTTGAAGGTGAGGCGATGTTTGAGATCGCGGAAGAAATAGAAGTCGCTGCGCCGGTAGCGGAAGATTTCACGCACCGGCATATCTACCATTCGGGAATAGATAATCACGAATATGAATGATCCTACCGCATAGCTGATGTTTGTTGACCATGCCGCGCCAATTCCGCCATAGCGCGGGATCAGGAACAGGTTCAGGATAAAGTTTATGAATAACGCCGGGGCAAAGGTATAAATAGCAATCTGAGGTTTGCCCATTCCGGTGAGGCGGCTGTTCAGAATTCTGAACCCCACGAGGACGAGAATTCCCGGCAAAACCATCTGGATCATAGGCACGCTGCGGATGAAATCGCGACCAAAGACTACTGGCACAAGCGCCGGCGCGAGGAAAAATATAAGAATCCCTCCTAAAAGTCCGATTAACAGCGAAACGCGAAAAATTGACGCCACCGTGCGGTGAACAAATTTATCATCCTGAGTATTGGCGCTTCGGCTTAAAACAATCATCTCAATGGCGTAAGGAATATGCCAAAGCTGCTCGGCAATCTGCATGGCAAGCGAATAAAATCCAACCTCTTCAAGCGACGAAAGTTTCTTCAGCATCAGAATATCAAGCCGGTAATTGAGCTGCATGATAAAAATTGCAATGGCATTGACCAGACCAAGTTTTATCATGCTTTTCATTATTCCCTCGTGGTATTTCCAGGTGATGTTGTATTTGAACTTAACAAGAATCAGGCGATAGGTAAAAAATACCATGATGAGGTTGGCAAGAGCAATGGAAAGAAACGCTCCGAGAACCGACCATTTGAACGCCCATACAAACAACACAGTTAGTAACAAAGTAATCAACGTAGGACCAGCATTGATTATGCCGGCAAGTTTGATGTCTTCCTTTCCCAGAAAAATACCGCCGGCAAACACATTTGACAGTAACAATGGTATTGTAAGCAAAACCAGCGCTATTATCAGCGGATCAAATGGTTGTGTTGTGGAAAAAAAATAGACGAATCCACAGATGATGATGCTAAGAGTACTGGTATAAAGCAGCAGAATGAACAATGCCGAAACTATGTGGTCTTCAGGAATGAGTTTATTCCCGATATGGTAAATAGCGCTTCGGCGGATACCAAGCTGGGTAAATCCGATAATCATTACCGGAACAACAATAATTGAGGAGTATAATCCGAATCCTGCGGCGCCAAGCATCCTTGTAAGCAAAATACCGATTGAAAGATTACAGATAGTCACCGTGAGGTTACTGCCCAGAAAACTGAGGATATCGCGCAGGTATGTTCTTTTTGCCAAACGACGTGAAATAAAAAAATAGATTAATTTCGTAAGCAAAATTAGAAGATTATTTTCACTCAACAACTTTTCGCTCCTTCGCCCCCTCGCCCCCTCGCTACTTAACATGAAAATCCCTTTCAACAAACCCTTCATCCCCTGGTCGTCCTTCTTGCGCCTCATAAGTGGCGCATTGTCGGGAACCATTGCAGGAAATGGAAAATTTACAAAAAAATGTCACCGGTTTTTTGAGGAGCGTTTCGGATTCAGAAAAGTGTTGATGACCACATCCTGCAGCGACGCGCTTGAAATGTCGGCGCTTTTATGCAGGATCGGTCCCGGCGATGAGGTAATTATGCCATCGTTTACCTTTATGTCAACCGCCAATGCCTTCCTTGTAAGAGGAGCAAAAGTGGTTTTTGCCGACACTTTGCCTGATGTTCCCAACATTGATCCCGCCGAAATAGAACGGCTCATCACGACAAAAACCAGAGCAATAGTTGTTGTTCATTACAGCGGAATAGCTTGCGACATGGATCGTATCATGGAGATGGCGCGCCGTTACAACCTTTGTGTTGTTGAAGACGCCGCCCATGCCATTGATTCATATTACAAAGGTCGTCCGCTCGGTTCTATCGGCGATTTCGGAACCTTCTCGTTTCATGAAACAAAAAATATCATTTCCGGCGAAGGCGGACTGCTTATAATCAACCAACCCGATCAGGGCAATCGCGCCGAGATTATCTGGGAAAAAGGAACTAACCGGGCTGCTTTTTACCGGGGAGAGGTTGATAAATATGGCTGGGTTGATATTGGCTCTTCATATCTTCCTTCCGATGCGGTGGCTGCCTTTTTATATGCCCAGATCATCAGGTTTGACAATATTCAAAACCGGCGAAAGAAACTCTGGTGGACATACTATAACCTTCTTAAACCTCTGGAAGGGAAAGTTCCGCTGAAATGCCCGGTGATTCCTGATTTTGCCACAATTAACGGCAACCTGTTTCATGTTACCGTTTCATCCGGCGAAACCCGCGATAGGGCGCTTGAATATCTGAAAAAGCAGGGGGTTCACGCGCTCTTTCACTATCTGCCGCTACATTCAAGCCCATATTACCTCGATAAGCATGATGGACGCTCGCTTCCAAATACCGACCGCTTTTCAGCCACAATCCTGCGACTGCCTTTTTATAATTCGCTTAGAAAAAGTCAGGTGAAATTCATTGTTGGTAAGATTGCGGAATTCTTTCAGGTAAATGGTTTTTGATTTATTGCTGATAGAAGCTATCAGGAATTACTGACTGAAAATAATTGTATGTATATTTGTATCTCATTTAATGAAACAAAGTTAATTTAACATTAATAAACAACGTAGATTTTATGGACACAAACAAAATGGCAGAAGAACTGGGCGTTGACCCTGAGAAAATTGATTTTACCCTGTCAAACAAGGAACTGGAACAGGTATCCGGCGGCGGCGATTGTGGAAGCGTTGGGCAAGTGGGCGCAAGTAGCAAGACCGGCGTTCCTGGAGGATGTACCGAAATAGGGTATGCCAATCCTGAATGCACCAAAGCCGGCATGTGAACAAAGGATTGAATATTCAAACCGAAATCATTCGGGATCATTACCTCGTAAGCTGTAGCGAAACCGGGGCGGTAAGTCTCTTCTCGCCGGCAGAATTCATTGCCTTTAAATATCTGTTTTCGTCAGATGCGGCTGATCCCGGGAAAAAATTAAGAGCATTATTATCCGATTTTGGTTGTGATGAAGTAACTATTTCAAACTTTACTGAAATCTTTTTAAAAAAACTCGCGCAGCAAGGCTGGTTCAGAAGCCATTTGCCGGTATCTGAGGATGAAAAACTTGGAATGGTTTATTTAACAGTTACAAAGAGCTGCAATTTGTCATGCGTATATTGCTATGTGGGCGATGAGCGGCGCAGCCCGGATTTTATAATGAAATATGAGGATGCGGAGTCAATTATAAAAAAAATAAAGGATTATAATCCGAATGCCCGGATTGCTGTTACAGGAGGAGAACCGTTAACTCATCCCGAAATTTTTAAAATACTTGACGCTCTTGATCAATCGGGGTTGAAATTCACTTTGGGTACAAATGCCTTGTTGATTGATGACGCCTGCGCAAAGAAACTTAAAGGATTTAAAAATCTCAGCTTTGTTCAAGCCAGCCTCGATGGCATAACCCCGGAAATCCACAAAATTACAAGAGGCGATACATTTCATGAGACCATGCAAGGCGTCATGAAATTGATCAACAACAAAGTGAATTTTGCAATCGCCCCCACAATTCATGAAGGCAATCTCCATGAAATTTATGATATTGCTCGTTTTTGTTACAGCAATGGCGGTTTTTTTGCCCCCAACCATTTGCGAAAATTTCCACATTCACATCAGGTTCAAAATATCTATCTTAAGCCAGACTCTTTACGCGAATGTATTATTCAAACATTTGAAAAAGCAGGGAAGGAATTTTCTTTAAATTCTCCGACCCCCGAATTTACTGATAAAGCGTGTGACAACCTTCCGGAACTTCGCTGTAAATTTGTTTGCGGAAATGGCTGGTCAACAGTTGATCTTGATTGGAACGGAGATGTTTATCCGTGTCATCTGCTGAGAGAAAAAGAATTTATTATAGGAAATATCCTTCAAGAAGAATTCAGTGATATTTTTGACCGAAGCAGGAGTGGCAAAACAAGAGTAAAATCTTATGATATCCCAAAATGCAAGGATTGTCCTTTTGTTTCAACATGCGCCGGAGGATGCAGAGCTTCCGCGTTTTTTACAAAGGGTACGCTTGCCGCTGAGGATGAATATTGTGAAATTCTCTATAAATTCGAAGTTGAAAAGCTATTTCTGAAAAAAGATATCCATTTTCATTTTTAGGTTAGCTCTTAGATACTTTTTTTGGCATTAACAAATTATTAACAAATTTATATGTTGACAGATGAAAAAATCTTGTAATTTTGCATCATTCTAAATTAGTATAAACTTTAAAAACCCAAATACCATGAAAAAAATCGTTTTATTATTCTCAGCCGTTGTTCTGTTTGCAGGATTAACATTTGGACAAACTCCACAAAAACAGGATAAAGTTGCAAAACCAGCAGAGAAAACTGAAAAAGTAACCAAAGATTCAAAATCAGGTTGCGATGAAAAAACCAAAGCTGCCTGTGGCGAAGCTAAAAAAGGCTCAAGTTGCTGCCCATCAAGCGCTAAAAAATCATGCACTGATACTAAAACTCCTATAAAGAAATAATATGTTGCTTTAGTATTACAAAAAAAGCCAACCATCCGGTTGGCTTTTTTTTTATCGGAGTTTCGGCTGTCCGGGTATTCGGAAAACAATAGGCATTCGAACTATAACCCTTACTTTCTGCCCGTTTCGTTTGCCAGGTTCCCAGGGCGGCATAGTTTTAGTTACCCGAATTGCTTCTTCATCACAGCCTCCTCCAAGGCGGTTAACCACATCCACTCTGCTTAGAGAACCATCCAGTTCGACCACAAAAACTACCATCACAACACCTTGTATTTTATTTTTCAACGCATCATCAGGATAACGGATATTTTTCCGCAAAAACCATAATCGCGCCTCATCCCCGCCGGGAAAACGGGGATAAACATCAATATTGGAAGCAAGTCCCGTATCATCGCCAACGCCTGAACCCAATCCGGATCCGCCTGCTTTCGCAGCAGAATCCTCTTTGGCATTTTCCACCGCCTGTTTTTGTTCAGGAGGTTCTTCAATAGGTTTCTCTTCCTCAGGCTTAATTGAATCAGATACAACAGGAACTTGCGACGATTCCTCTATCGGTTTTGAATAAACATTTGCCAGCTTGTTAATTTCATCAGCCGGCGGCATATTCATACTGTAATATTCAACTTCATACATAAAGTCGCTATCAATAAGCGGCGGCGGTTCAAAAACATAATATAAAAAAGGAAGAAGCACAAGAAGACCAATAATCAACAGGCCCGTCAATAATGAAGTTAATAAATTACGGAAATATTTTTTTCGCAGATAATAAGCGCCATAAGCTTTATTTCTGCCCTCGAAGACCAGTTCGGTCAACGAGGGTTTGCGATCTCCCATCATTCGTCGAGGGTTCGTTTAAGATATTCTATCTCCCGCCGTTCGCGCTTGGTTGGTCGCCCGATTCCACGCTGGCGGAATTCAAATTCCGTTTCATGGTTTCGTTTCAGCTTTTCATATTCTTCAGGCGGGGTGAGATCTTCCATTAATTCTGGAACCAGTTTCGCTGAAACGCGATTTCCCGAAACGGCGCATACTTTAACTGTTTTCAAAATCGGTGGAAAAGATATGGAAATGACGTCGCCGGTTTTTATTTCCCTCGAAGGTTTGACCACCTGATCGAGGATTTTTACCTTAGCCGACCGGCATGCATCGGAAGCAAGACTGCGTGTTTTAAACAAGCGAACCGCCCACAACCATTTATCGATCCGAATGTTGATATCCATCAGGTTATTTTTGCCGGAAATAGATCTCCATGGGAACGCCGGTAAAATCAAATTTCTCCCGGAGTTTATTCTCAAGAAAACGTTTATAGGGTTCCTTTAAGTATTGGGGATGATTACAAAAAAAAGCAAATGATGGAAAAGCTGTCGGAAGCTGCATGGCATATTTGATTCGCACATATTTACCTTTGGCGACAGGCGGCGGCATTTCATTGATAATCGGGAGGATATAGTCATTTAATACGGAAGTTCCGATTTTCTTCGACCGGTTTTTAAATACCTGAACGGCAGTTTCTACGGCTTTAAATATCCGTTGTTTTGTAAGTACGGATGTAAAAATCACCGGTACGTCGCTGAACGGTTTGATCTGGTCGCGAATGTTTTCTTCAAAAGTTTTATGGGTATTTGTCTCCTTTTCAATCAGATCCCATTTATTTACCAGAATAACAACTCCTTTGTGGTTTTTCTCGATCAGTGAAAAAATGTTCAGATCCTGCGATTCAAAACCTCGCTCGGCGTCAACCATCAAAATACATACATCGCTGCTTTCGATTGACCGGATTGCGCGCATTACCGAATAAAACTCAACATTCTCGGTAACTTTGGCTTTTTTTCGGATTCCCGCCGTGTCAATCAAAATGAAATCAAGTCCGTAATACTGATAATGGGAATGAATCGAATCTCTTGTTGTTCCGGGAATTGGCGTTACAATGTTTCGTTCATTTCCCAACAGGATATTGACAAGCGACGATTTTCCGGCATTCGGGCGACCAACGATTGCGATTTTTGGTAATTCATCGGACGCGTCGTTTTCCTGGGGCTGAGGTGGAGATTCATCGTTAGAAGGATTTTGAGACGCATTGCGATGCGTCTCTACGGTTATCACCGGAAAATCCCGCACAATTTCATCCATCAAATCACCCGTTCCGCTACCGCTGGTGGCGGCGATTGAATAGATATCTCCAAGTCCCAGCGCATGAAAAACATGGATATCATCTACATTTTTATAGCTGTCAACCTTATTGGCAACAAGCAGAACGCGTTTCTTTGCCCGGCGCAGCATTTGGGCAACATCTTCATCCATCGAAGTAAGTCCTTCCTTAGAATCAACGAGGAAAAGGATAACATCTGATTCGTCAATGGCAAGTTTTACCTGTTTCTTTATTTCATCTTCAAAAATATCATCCGATTGGTCAACATAACCGCCGGTATCAATAACCGAATAATTTTTGCCATTCCAGTCGCCATGACCATAATGCCGGTCGCGGGTTACGCCGCTTGTGGGATCTACGATAGCTTCCCTTCCTCCGCACAGGCGGTTAAACAAAGTTGATTTGCCAACATTAGGTCTGCCTACGATTGCGATGATATTGGTCATGGATTATATTGTAAAATGTGAAATAGCAAAATAGCGAAAAATTAAGGCGGCATGCCAAACTTCAAACTTCAATTATTCTCTTGTTCTATTATTCGAGTATTCAAATCTTTAACCTGATTCATACCCGAACCGCTTCAGCGCCCGCTCGTCTTCCCGCCAGTCTTTGGCAACTTTAACGCGGAGTTCAAGAAAAATGTGTTTTCCGAGGAATGCTTCAATATCTTTTCTGGCGTCGGTTCCCAATTTTTTAATGGCAGCTCCCTGATGACCAAGAAGAATTCCTTTCTGAGATTCTCTTGCTACGAAAATCGTGGCAATTATTCGGGTAATATGAGTTTCCTCTCTGAACGATTCAACGGCAACCTCAGTGGAATAGGGAACTTCCTGTGAAAAATTCAGCAATATTTTTTCGCGGATGATCTCGGAAATAAAAAACCGCTGACTACGGTCGGTTAGTTCATCTTTTGGATAAAATGGAGGCGATTCTGGAAGATGATGCAGGATGGCTTTGAAAACCTGGTCAAGGTTGAGGTTATGCAAAGCTGAAACCGGAAGTACAGTAGCGTTTTCAAGTGTTTTCATCCACTTTTCCACCTCAACTCCCATAGTTTCCATTGTGCCAAGATCAATTTTATTTATCGCAACAATCACCGGAGACGCTGATAACCGTATTCTCGACAAAATATCGTCCTCTTTGAACTCATTCCCAGGCTCAGTAACGATCAGAATAACATCGGCGTCATCAATGGCAGAAAACACAGCCGACATCATAGCCTTGTGCAGTTTATAATGTGGTTTGATCACGCCGGGCGTATCGGAGTACACCACCTGGTAATCATCTCCGCTGAAAATCCCCATGATCCGGTGACGTGTTGTTTGCGCTTTTGGGGTTATGATTGATAACTTTTCGCCCAACAAAGCGTTCATCAGCGTTGACTTACCTACATTTGGATAGCCAATGATGGAGACGAATCCTGCTTTATGTGTCATAATTATTTTTAGGATTTCTTGTTCACAAGGAAAGAAATAGTATCTTTGCACTTCCAAACGGCTACAAAGGTACACAAAAATACAGTGCGGGGTGGAGCAGTGGTAGCTCGTTGGGCTCATAACCCAAAGGCCGTAGGTTCGAATCCTGCCCCCGCTACGAAAGACCCGTAATTAGTTAATAATCAATTAGTTACGGGCTTTTTTTTGTTTCAACTGAAACAAAATGAAACAAATTATTGCGGTCATTTCTCTTAATTTTCCTCCTGGCGAGGTCGAAAAATTAAACAAGAAATGGAAAACTTTAAGACCGCAAAACTTTTTGACGCCGGCGGCGATCTCTCAAAACGCTGGTTTGTTTTCTACCAATTTATTTCCCCTGAAACCGGAAAGTACCGACGGTTTCAACTATGGGTTCCTCACAAAATCCTCACCGCAAGCGGCAGACGGGATAAAGGGCATGAGATAATCAAAACCATCAACAATAAATTAAAGCAGGGCTTCAACCCGTTTGCGCATCACATATCCGCGCCCAACCCCTTTGTGGACGAAAATCCCTTCGCGTGCGAAGGAAAAACCAAGGCGGTAATCTCGCCAATGCCTGGTCTGCTTTCAAGCAGTTTTTTCATTAATCCCATTCGGATATTTTCTGCAAGGATAGACCAGGATGGGGAGAGGTTAAAGGACAAAAAATTTAAGGTGGTTGCAAGGAATGATTATAAACAAGGAAAACTATTTTCTGACTGTTGCAGGATTCATTATTTATTGCATACTTTTGCTATATGTCTGATATTATACCCACTGTTTTTTTTGAAGGCATAAAAACCATTACATAATTAACAACCAAAACAATAAATTATGAAACAAAGATTTACCCTGTTATTTGCGCTGATGATTATCAGTGCGAGTTTGTTTGCCCAGGTTGGCATTAATGCCGACAACAGCGCGCCGGATGGATCGGCGATGCTCGATGTAAAATCTGTAAACAGGGGCTTTTTGCCGCCCCGGATGACCACCGAACAGATGAATTCCATCGTTACGCCTTTGGAAGGACTGCTGGTTTACAACACTTCCGTTAATTCACTTTACTGGTTTAATGGCACAACCTGGAAACGGTTCAACGAATTCAGTTACACTGAAACCGACCCCGTTTTTGCCATTCATCCTGCCAGCGGAATTACTTCAGGGAATATTGCCAACTGGAACGCGGCGTATTCAAACAGGATTACCGGCGCCAGCGGAACTGCGCCGCTCAGCCTCTCCATTGCCGGAAACATATTGACCGGATCCATGACTGCGGCAAATTCCTCAACAAACGGCTACCTGAAATCAACCGATTGGAATACCTTCAACAATAAGCAAAACGCCCTCGCCCTCGGAAGCGTTTCCTCCCCTGACATGTCCATTTCCGGCGGCAACGGCGCGGTGGTTGGCAGCGGGATGAGCCTGACCATCACCAAAGGCAGCCTGACCTCTGCCGACCTTACTGTTACCGGAGGCACGAACGCCGTTCTGGGAAGCGGGGCAACCTTGACGGTAAAAAAAGGAAACCTTGCCGAAACAACCTCTTCTGTTTTAACCATTACCGGCGGGACCAACGCGGCTCTTGGTACCGGGACCACCATCCAGGTTAAACAGGCCACCACAAGCCAATCAGGTTACCTTAGCAACAACGACTGGAACAGTTTCAACAACAAGGTGAGCAGCCAGTGGGTAACAAACGGCCCGAATATATCCTACAATACCGGGAAGGTCGGGATTGGCACAAACACGCCAGCACCATCTGCAGTGGCGGAATTTACAAGCACGACCAATGGAGTTTTGTTGCCCCGCATGACCCGCGCCCAGCGCAACGCCATCGCCTCCCCAGCCGAAGGGTTGATGGTTTATTGTACCAATTGCGGGACCAACGGCTCGCTGAGTATTTTTACCAACGGTACTTGGTTTACCTTTTCACCGTGCATGGTTGCTTCTCCGGCAGCCGGGATCCACGTCATGTCGCAAGGGCAGGTTGTCTGGAACTGGCTTCCTGTTTCCGGCGCGGCCGGGTACAAATGGAACACCGTTGCCAATTATGAAACGGCCACCGACATGGCAGCCACAACCACCAAAACCGAAACCGGCACAGCATGTGACACCATTTACACCCGTTACATCTGGACTTACAGCAGTTGCGGCGAATCGGGCATGGCCACGCTAACCGCCACGGTACCGGCCACCCCGCCCGATGCGCCCACTGATGGCGTCAACACAGCAACACAAACTTCCATTGTCTGGAACTGGAACGCATCAACAGGCGCCACAGGGTATAAATGGAACGACACCAACGATTACGCCACTGCCATCGACATGGGAACGGCCACCACCAAAACCGAAACCGGCGATACCTGCGGAACCGCTTACACCCGTTTCGTTTGGGCTTACAACGGCTGTGGTTACTCTGCTGTGGATACGCTCACGCAGTCGACCCTTCCCTGCTGGGCTTGCGGAATTTCCACGCTGACCATTAACCACACCACCACCGGCGGAGTTGCCCCGGTGAACAAAACCACCACGTATGGCACCGTTACCAATATTCCGGGTGAACTTACCAAATGCTGGATCACAAGCAACCTGGGCTCCGATCATCAGGCAACCGCAGTTAGCGATGCCACTGAACCATCGGCAGGGTGGTACTGGCAGTTTAACCGTAAAAAGGGCTACAAGCATGACGGTTCCACGCTAACCCCGGCCTGGACCATCACAAGCATCAACGAAAGTTCCGACTGGCTCACCGCCAACGACCCGTGCAACATCGAGTTAGGCACCACTTGGCATCTGCCGACTTACACCGAGTGGTATAATGTTGACAATACAGGCGGTTGGACCACGTGGACCGGCCCATGGGGATCAGGTTTGAAGCTCCATGCTGCCGGGTTCCTGAACTACAGCGGTGGTTCACTGGGCAATCGCGGCTCAAACGGCCTCTACTGGAGTAGTGCGCAGTACGATGCCACTTACGGCTGGGCCCTGTCCTTTAACAGTGGGGGCAGCAACATGGGCGACAACGACAAGGCGTACGGCTTCTCCGCCCGCTGCGTTAGAGACTATTAATTCATTTGATTTATTTGACTATTTTGACAATTTATTTTTTTGATTTTTGATAATACCGCGTAGCGGTCGAAAAATTTTTAACATGGGTATTCAGGAGGCAGTAGCAAAATCAGCAGAAAGTTTGACCATATATATTGTTGAGGAAGCGCTTTTCTGCAATGTTTATGAGCAAAGCGCCTGGCGGTTTGTTGAATTGATAAAGCCATACAAACCAATCAAAAAAAGAGTTAAGAAACTCAACATGGATGTGGTATCAATCGGTTTTCCAAAATCGCAATTGCCTGCCATTTCTGAAATTGCCCGCCAAAACGGTTTTACATTGGACCGGGAAGAATCCGGCTCGCTCACGATACAAATATCAGGCGAGCCGGATGTCAATTTTGATGAATGGAAGCAACATATACCCTTAAACCTGATGGAGAAGCCTGGGTTAACAGATCAAAGTTTTTCAGGAAACCAGGTTGACTTATATTCAATTGTAAACCAGGTTGAATTATTTACGGTGGCTGATCACACCCCGATGCAAAGCATGCAATTTTTAATTGATTTACAGAAAAAAATAAAACTGGTGAAGAAAATGCCGGAATAAACATGGTCATGGCTGTGTTTAGTGTGCAGAAGTATAGTCTGGTTGCCCGCTAATGGCGTAAATACCTTGAAAACGTTGGAATAGAGGATGCCGTTAGCTAAAAGCTGGCAGTGTGTTCATTTACATGCTGCCAATTGTAGAGTGGCAACTTTTTGTGTTGATGCTGCCGGGTACCTGAACAACAGCGATGGTTCACTGAACAATCGCGGCTCAAACGGCAACTACTGGAGTAGTACGCAGAACGATGCCACTAACGGCTGGAACCTGAACTTTAACAGTGGGAACAGCAACATGAACAACAACAACAAGGCGTACGGCTTCTCCGCCCGCTGCGTTAGAGACTTTGCCTTTACCGATGCCCCCGCCCAAAGCGGGCGGGGGCTTTTTAGAAACATACTCAGTTACCCCGGACTTTAGTCCGGGGGATAGGCCGGTTCTCGGTTTTTTACCGGGCTTTAGCCCGAAAATTGTCGGTCACGGTGAATTGGCTATCCTGTTTTCGGGCTGAAGCCCGGTAATTAAGTTCACCCTTTTGCACCCCCGGACAAAAGTCCGGGGTAATTGTCTGAGCGGTCTCAATATGTCTCTATACATCGAACTCCCGGTATTCAAAAAATCTTACGACCTTCTTCTCGAGTTGTTCGATGTTTATAACAACCTTCCCAAATCGGTAAAATACACCATTGGAGAAAAACTTCAAAAGGCGATTATTAAGGTGATCCTTGATATTTACAAGGCCAATTCACATACCGACAAGTCTCCTTATATCGTGAAAGCCCGGCAGCACATTGAAGTCATCCGGCTTTTGATCAGGATTTTGTTCGACCTCAAACTCATAGGACTGAAAAGAATGGTATTCGTAAATACAATTATCGAAGATGTTAGCAAACAATTGGCCGGCTGGCAAAAATATTGCGAAAAAAGTTGATGACCTTTTGATTGACCTTTTTAATGCCTATTTTTCCGCCCGGGCCAACAAACGCAATACCCGGAATGCCATCAAATTCGAGATGGCTTATGAACACAACCTCATTGTGCTTTATGAAGAAATTGCTACCAGAAATTACGAACCGCGCCCAAGCATTTGTTTCATTGTCAATAAACCTGTGAAACGGGAGGTGTTTGCAGCCGATTTCCGCGACCGGATTGTCCACCACCTCATTTTCAACTACATTGCCCCTGTTTTTGAAAAGCGGTTTGTAAACGACAGTTACAGTTGCCGAAAAGGAAAGGGAACACATTACGGAATACAAAGGGCAAACCATTTTATCAGATCCTGTTCTCAGAATTATCACAATAATTGTTATATCCTGAAAATGGACATTCAGGGATATTTTATGTCGATTGACCGGTTGTTGCTTTATGAAATGCTGAAAACGGAGATCGTCAAAAACGGCTTGAAAATCAAAGGAGATATTGACACAATATTATATGTGATCCGCCAAACGATATTCAACGACCCGGTAAACGGCTGCATTTTCCGGAGCAAGATGAGCGAATGGGAAGGGCTTCCGCCGTCGAAAAGCCTGTTTCATGCCGGGAAAAACAAAGGTTTACCAATCGGAAACCTCACTTCGCAACTATTTGCCAACATCTATCTTGATGATTTTGACCATTTCATGAAGCGGGACATGAAACTGGAATATTATGGACGGTATGTGGATGATATCGTGGTGGTTCATCCTGATTCGGAATATTTGAAAACGGTAATTCCGGCAGTCCGGGAATACCTGAAAAGTCAATTGATGTTGCAGTTGCATCCCCGGAAAATCTATCTGCAACATTATACAAAAGGCGTTGTTTTCCTTGGCGCGGTGATCAAGCCATACCGTATTTATATTGCCAACCGCACCAAAGCGAATTTTTATGCAGCGGCCCATAAATACAACCGGTTGGTCTCATGCACTGCTCCTTCACCGGAATTGAAAAAGCAGTTTGTGTGCAGCATGAATTCCTATCTGGGGATTGCGAAACATTACCGCACGGCGAAATTGCGGGAGCACATCATCAGGAAAGTTGTGTCACCGGAATGGTGGAAGCATTTTTATGCGAACGGGAGGTTCAGGAAGGTTATTTTGAAAAAAGCCTCAACGCCCGGCCCCTTACAAGGCAAAACCACCTCAACCCCCGACCCCTTCGTTTGGAAAGCCACCTCAACCCCCGACCCCTTCTCCTTGGAGGAGAAGGGGAGGATGGGCGTGGCAAAGGTTTTTGGTTTATTATGAATATGAAGAATTATCAGGGGAAAGCGTAGTCACTCCCTCCATTTTTGGTGAGGGATTTAGGGTGGGGTTTTCTTTGTTTTGCTAACTTTGCATAAAATACCACCGACATGGCAATCTATACAATTGAAATCAACGAGCGTACCGTAAAAGGAAAGGCATTGAGGACATTTCTTGAATGTGAGGACGTAGTGAAGATTAAGCCGCTTTCCGACATTGACGATCTACTCGTAAAAGAAATTGCAAGAGGCTTATTGGATGTGAAAAATATCCGTGACAACGAGTTAACCGACTTGGAAAAAGATTTGATTTGCAATCCTAAACTGGGACAGTCACTTGGTTCAAACCTATACAAAATAAGATTATCAGCATCGGATAAAGGGAAAGGGAAAAGTGGCGGATTTCGTTTAATAACCTATTTGATTCAGGAACATCAAAACTCAATGGAAGTTTATCTTCTGACCATCTTTGACAAATCAGAGGAGGGAAACATACCCAAATCCGTGCTCGAAAAATTAGTGAAAACAATTTTTAAATGACCTTTAAAGTAGGGTAGGAGGGTATTAAGCATGGTGCTCTATTACGAATTGCAGGTTTTCAAGGATGTTTACAACCTGGTCCAAAAAGTATTTTTAGTCACCCGGGAATTTCCCCGGGAATATAAATACACGCTTGGGCAGGACATGAAACGGCAGTTTTGCTGGTGGCAAATACTGGAGTTCCTCCGAGTACAATGCTAACAACGCCTGGAACCAGAACTTCAACAATGGCAATCAGAACAACAACAATAAGAACAATACGAACTATGTGCGTGCTGTTCGGAGTTTTAAACAAAATTAGTTGGTGATACGAAGAGACACGAAGGTTACACGAAGAGCTACGAAGTACAGCGTGGTTTTTCTTCTTGTAACTTCGTGCCTCCTTCGTGTTCCTTCGTGAAACAAAGGCTGTGCAACTTTCCCTTTTCGATATCCTTCCTGAAGCAGTAAAACCGGTAATAGAACTTTCAGAATTATTCGAAGCCTATTTCGACTGCCGGAAAACCAAACGCAACACTTATAACGCGCTTGCTTTCGAGGTTGATTACGAAAGTAATTTAATAGCGCTGTATAATGAAATAAACGATGGAACTTACCAACCGGGCAAATCCATCGCCTTTATTGTAAACAAACCGGTAAAGCGTGAAATATTTGCAGCCGATTTCCGCGACAGGGTTGTTCATCACTTTGTCATCAATAAGTTAAACCCGCTATTCAATCAACATTTTATTTTCGACAGCTATGCCTGCCGTATGGGAAAAGGAACGCACCTCGGCATTCAGCGGGTTAACAGGTTCATCAGGCAATGTTCGCATAATTATACTATGGATTGCTACATTCTGAAACTTGACATTCAGGGGTTTTTCATGCACATCAACAAGAATATACTGTATGGAAGACTGTGCAAATTCATTCAAACCAATTATCAAAATCCTGACCAAACCGTTGTTCTTGAGCTTTGCCGGAAAATAATTTTCAACGATTGCACGAAAAATTGCGTTATAAAAGGCAAAAAGAAGAATTGGCAGGGATTGCCCGCATCCAAAAGCCTTTTTCACAGCCCCGAAAATTGCGGCTTGCCCATTGGCAACCTCACAAGTCAAATATTTGCCAATTATTACCTGAACCTGTTTGACCATTATATCAAGCATGATCTGGGAATCCGGTTTTATGGAAGGTATGTGGATGATTTTGTGCTGGTGCATCCAGACAAGGAGTATCTGAAATCGCTCATTCCTGAGCTAACCGGTTTTTTACATTCCCGGTTACAATTAACACTGCACCCAAAGAAGATATACTTCCAGCATTATTCAAAAGGGGTGAAGTTTCTGGGCGCGGTAATATTGCCCAACCGAATTTATATTGCCGACCGCACCAAAGGCAATTTTTACGAAGCCATTCAACGGCAAAATGTTATTGCCCGTCGCCATAAGCCAACCAGGGATGAAAAAGCACAATTTCTAAGCAGCATGAACTCGTATCTCGGTATCATGAGGCATTACAGGACTTACAGGTTGCGAAAAGGAATGATATTTAAGCATTTGTCGGTTTGGTGGTGGAACCTTGTATATCTGCGGGGAGGGATTGCAAAGTTCGCGGTGAAAGGATGAAGATGATTGATCTTTTGCAACCACCCCTTCGTTTGGAAAGCCACCTCAACCCCCGACCCCTTCTCCATAGAGGAGAAGGGGAGGATGGGCGTGGCTAAGGTTTTCAGACAAAAAAATCTGCGGATTGCATAATGGATTAAAGTTTTAAAGTAACTTTGAAATAAAAAATGCCAATAATTTT
>JAPLDO010000122.1 GCA_026391715.1 Bacteroidota bacterium | reverse complement strand
AGGTAAAAATCAAACAATGTTGACCATTCGGATTCCGTTGGAACGTGCCAGCCGGGAGGACAGAGTCCCTGGGAACCTTCGGCGGTTTGGTAGCGCATGAGTTCGTCCCACTGATAAAACGAAGGACGAGGGACGAGGGACGAAGGACGAGGGACGAGGGACGAAAGTACTTTTCCGGTTTGCAATTGTCGGTTTGCGGAACCAAATCTAAAATCGTAAATCCAAAATCCAGATTTGATGACATCCAGCATTGGGTTCCGATCAGAACAGTTGGGTATGATGTGCCATCGCGGATATCGGCGAGGGTGTTTCCGCAGATAAATGGCGGATTGGCTAATACCAGGATGGTTTTTGATTTGGCGGCGCTACAGGCGGCAACGTTTGTATAAGTATAATTGATGGTTTTCAATCCTGTTCCGGCAACGGAAGGGGTGAAGGTTCCAGTTATGGAATTGATGCCCGGTCCCGAATAGGTTCCGCCTAACGGTAGTCCTCCTTTGAGTTTGAAATCCTTGGCATTGACCGTCGTCACCGTATCAAAGCATGAGGCGAAGCTGACAATTGGCGCAAGAGTTCCGCTCATGACGATCTTTGCAGAAGTCGCCGGGTTGCCGGTAACACAACTGGGGTTGGAGGTCATGATGCAGCTTACGGCGTAGCTGTTGGCGGGGTTGTATGTATGGATTGAGAGGATTGAAGGGATTGAAAGGATTGAGTTGATATTCCATTGATAAGATGGCATTGCCCCGCCATTTATGGCGGTGGACGTGAAGGTAAAACCATTTACCTTCCATTGGTATTGAGGTAATTCCGCTTATTAAATTAATAAACCCGTTGTCGTATCCCTTTTCGATCAACAACTGTCAACTTTGAATCAGGGAGGAATTCTTTCAAATTAAAAAGTTCTTCAATGATATGACCAGGTTCCTCTGGTGTAAATTCAACCAACCTAAGGTAGATAATGCCTTTGAAGGGTTTGAGATTGTATTTAAAAATAAGTTCACCGTAATCCCGGTCGAAAGTTAAAATCGTCCGATTTTCTTTAATAGCAATACTCAATACCTGCCTATCGGTTATCCCCGGATGGTCAACTCCAATGGCAACGATATCAAAACCTTTGTTTTTAAGGTATTTACAGCTTGCCATTGGAAAGTTTTCATTTGCAAGCAGTTTCATCAGGCTATTTTCCCAGGTTGTGAGTAAAGAAGGCCGTCCCTGATATTATCATAGATGTATGCAAAAACTGCCTGAAGGTCTTTAACGGTCAACCTTGGATAATTTTGTAAAATATCCTGTTCCGTCCAGCCTTGAGCCAGTAAGCTGATCAAGTGATCAACTGAAAGGCGAGTGCCTTTAATGGTTGGTTTACCGAGGAGTACTTTTTTATTTGAAATAATATGTTCCTGCCAGTTCATATTACAAAAATAGTCAATATTATTCAATTTGAAAATAGGTTAATGCCCAAATTATAAAATTCCATATTGAGAATAGTGAGTTCGCGAAGTTGTGAACGAATATTACTGGTCTTTCAAACACCTCGCCGCAAACGCATTCCCCCTGCTTGCCGGATACAGCGACACTGAGAAATTATACAAATTCATCCCATGCGATATTGCCTTTAACTGCCCCGATGATGTTGAAGACCAGAAGATCGTTGCGAAATCCGGAAAGCTCCAGCTTGAATTCAGATAGAACATGCCGCTACGTAAGGCATTGAATCCATTGATGATTGAATCCTGCAAAGGACTTCCCGCTTTTGAAGCGCCCAGGTAAAAATCAAACAATGTTGACCATTCGGATTCCGTTGGAACGTGCCAGCCGGGA
>JAPLDO010000059.1 GCA_026391715.1 Bacteroidota bacterium | reverse complement strand
GGGCATTACCATCCTTAGCGGAGTCGCCAATTGCTACAATGCTTTGCAAACAATCACCGTTGCCGGCAGCAGTACGATCTTTGTTGTGATGCCGGGAGGCAGCGCCACTATGATTGCGGGTCTGAAGATCAACTATCTGCCAGGAGCAAAGGTAAACGCCGGAGGATACATGAACGGTTACATTACCGCCACCGCTCAGTATTGCACTCAGCCTGTCGCGCCGTTGGTAGCGACTGCGATTGGGGAAGATGAGAACATCCGGGAAAATAGCGATCTTTTCAATGTTTACCCCAATCCGACAACCGGGAGTTTCAAGATTAAACTCAATGGAAACCAGAATCCGGGCAAATCGAATATAACCGTTTATGGAAGTTTGGGCGAACCCATTCTACAAACAGAAACAGATGCTTTTTCAAACCGCGATTTCTCGTTATCCGGGAAGCCATCAGGAGTTTACTTCATAAGGGTAATCAATGGAAATTCACAGCAAACGAAAAAGATATTGAAGCAATAATCGCGTTAATCAACATTGAATCCGCTCAGAAACATCAATTGCCACGACCTAAAGGTCGTGGCAATTCATAAACAGATGGTTACAGAACTTTAGTCCAAAATTATTGCCTTTGGGGGTAGTTTCATAATCTGCGAGAAACAATTTATCATTAACCGACCAAACCTTTCAGATGGCAAAGCCTGATTAAAAGGGAACTTCAGAAAAGAGAACAAATCTTGATGCCGGCAGAATTGTAACCATCAGTTAATCATCTGCCGCCTGATAAGTTCAGCGAATTTTCCGCCTTTCTGCTGTAGTTCAGCGTATGTGCCCGATTCGGTAACCGCGCCATCCTCCATCATAAAAATCCTGTCGGCATTGATAACAGTACTTAGACGGTGCGCTATCACAATTCGGGTGGCATTCAGATTTTCGAGGCTTTTACTTACAATTTGCTGAGTTTTATTGTCGAGAGCGCTCGTTGCCTCATCAAAAAAGAGGATTCGCGGTTTGGTGACAAGAGCCCGCGCGATGAGTATCCGTTGTCGCTGCCCGCCCGAAAGAGCGCTGATTCCTTCAGAAATAACGGTAAACATCCCCATAGGCATATCTTCAACATCTTCGCCGATACCGGCAAGGTTGGCGGCTTCAAAAACATCATCGAGGGACGCTTCCGTAATGCCTGCAATATTTGAAAATATTGTTCCCGGAAAAAGTTGAGATGTTTGCAGAACCGTGCCAACCTGCCTGCGGATTGATTCCGGGTCAACCATTGACAAATCATGGCGATCGTAGCAGATGGTTCCGGTTTCGGGAGCCTCAAAACCGAGCAATAATCGCAAAAGAGTTGATTTTCCTGATCCTGATTGCCCCACAATGGCAATAAATTCGCCGGGATTGGCATGAATCGAAACATTCCTGAGCGCTAAGGGTCCTTTTTCATAATATCTGAAACTCAGATTGGAAATATCAACGGAGCCCTGCAATGGAGCGCTTATCGGTTTTGCCTGATAGTTTTCAGGCAAAGCTTCGAGAATTGGCTTAACATTGTCGAACAGCGGCATTGCCATAAAAAATGCCACAATAGCCGCCGAAGCCCCCATACAAGCCATAATCGTTGTTGTTAAAGCTGTGTAAAACGTCATAAATTCACCCGTTGACATTTTTAGCGATTCTGACAGGTGGATAAAAATAAAGATGAATATCAGAATAAAAACCGGAGTGAAAGTAAGTATCTCCATCACGATAATATTCAGTTTCCTTAATTTGAGCGCGTATTTCCTCTGGTTGCCAAACCTATCTGCCCATTGCTCAAATGCGTGTATTTCAGAACCGGTAGTTTTAATTTTGGTGATGCTTGTTAGTAGTTGGGTTATTATGCCAAAAAGCGTATTTTGAAATCCGATCTGAGCGGCTTGAAGTTTTTTCATCGGAATACCGAGAAGCGACACTCCGAGAATGCTGACAAACAAAATGCCCGTCGCAATGGATCCAAGGTAAAAATTGAACCAAAAGAGAAAAATCAAATTAAAGACAAGTACCACAGAACTCAGCAAGGCAAAAACAACCGTATCCGACATGGCTTTTCGCAGGGCAAGGATGCTATTGGTTTTAACTGCCAGTTCGCCGGATGTGTATTTCCGAAAAAACGGAACAGGCAGATTCAATAGTCTGTCCCAAACCGCAGCCTGCAGGATAAAATCCATTTTTGTTTCAATACGCACCATAGCCATGCTTCGCATCATCTGGAAAAGGGATATCGAAATTGCAGTAAGAATCAGTATCCCGCCAAAAACGCCCAGCAAACGGTATTCGCTTTGCGGAATTACCTGGTCGAACACAAATCCTGTAATCATGGGAATGAGCAGATTCAGCAAGCCGCCGGTTAAAGCCATTATGACAATAATAAAAATTTCGCGCCTGCAGTTTTTTATCCCGAAGCCAAGTAACTCCTTTCCGGCGATAACTTTATTTGGTAATGGCGGGTAAAACTGATATCCAAACGGCTGGATCAACCCCGATAATGAAGCCGACATTCGCTCGCGGGTTCCAGCAACCGGGTCAATATAATCAATGTTTCCGGGACTTAGCTGCACCAGAGCAACCGGATTGTGACCTGCAATTGTGAAGGCAAGAAGCGAACCGGTATCCTTCAGCCACCAGTTGGCGTTGAGTCTTACTTTTCTTGCCCGGAACCGGGATGCGTGTAAAATATCATTCAGAGTAAAAGGCTGAACCTCCTCCGTTCTCGGTTTAACCGGTTTTCTGACATTAATTCCGGTGTATTGAGCAACCAGCTTACACACTGTAAGCATTGGATCTTCGCTGCTTTCAACATAGCTCTTCCTGATTTTACTGTTAACCACTGAGGCAATCCTGTATAACGTGTCGGACTGGCTAAGCTCGGCATAACCCGATTTTTCGCGAAGAAGGTTTAATTCATCAACCCGCGCCAGCCTGTTTTTAAATTGAAGGCAAAGCAGCAGAAGGAGATAAAAATGATCGAGTGAATCCCAGAAATGCGAAAGTTGAATTGCGTTAAAAGTGGAGTAACAATTTCCCCGGACTTCATTGACCGGTTGCAGCCACAATTCGCCGGTATATGGAACCAGGGTGTTAACGCCGTTTCTTTCAACCTCGTTTAATCCAAGAAGAAGCGCGTCGCCGTGTGTAATATCGAGCCAGAATACCTGTTTACGTGAATGGATGAATGAATTTGCCCGAAATGATTGGTTCAACCCGGCAACAATATTCTGTCCCAAAATTTCCGCATTGCCAGGCGAAACTCCTGAGGCAAGGCGTCCAATCCAGGTATCAATGAGAGCGGCGATGGCTGGAATATTCCGGCTATCCTTTGCCAATTCAATAAAATGCGACAACCCAAATTCAACAACCGAAGTGTTTTGGGTGGCAACGGCGAGGAAATGAAGATCCGCCTCCTCCTCAATCATGGGAACTGAAAGCAGAATTTCCCCTTTTTCGGCGGTAAAATAGTGTGACCGGGCGCCAACAGGGTTACCGCCTTCAATCCTGATAGTGAACACATCAATTCTTCCTTCACAAATAAACCAGCCGCAGCCCGGCTTATTCAGCAGGAAGGGACGGTTGCTTTCGACCCTGATTTGTTGTTCGTTTTCAAAGAGTTTGCCGGCGCTATCCATCCATTTGGAATTGAATAATTATTCCTGTATTAAATCTTTATATAAACCCTCTTCTTTCATTAGCTCTTCATGCGTTCCCCGCTGAACAATCTCACCCTTTTTCAACACAATAATCTCATCGCAATCGCGGATGGTACTTAGCCTATGTGCAATGATAAGGCAGGTGCAGCCTCGTCGCCGCAGGTTCAGATCAATGAGATGTTCGGTTTTTGCATCCAGCGCGCTGGTGGCTTCATCAAGAATAACCACCGATGGATTGTACGCCAGCGCCCGCGCAATTTCAATCCGCTGTCGCTGACCTCCGCTGAAATTACGTCCGTTTTCTTCCACTTCACTGTCAAAGCCGCCGGGACGCGAAGCAATATCTTCATAAATGCAGGCGTCCATTGCCGCCTGGTGAATCTGCTTTTCAGGAACAGACGGATCCCACATAGTGAGATTTTCACGAATCGTTCCTCCGAATAAAAATATGCTTTGATCAACAAGCGACACCGACTGATGGAATAATAATGGCGGGATTTCATCGGGCTTTTTTCCGTCAAAAAGTATCTCTCCCGACCAGGGCTGATACAATCCCGATACAAGCGCTGCAACGGTTGACTTTCCCGACCCCGATTGCCCTACAATGGCTACGCGGGAACCTGGATTAAGGTGAAGCGAGAAGTTCTGGATGAGAGGTTTATCCAATAAACTATATCCAAAAACAATCTCCTTCATATCAACATATCCATCGGTTTTGGTCTTTATTTTCAAGGCGTTCGCGCTTATTTTCTCAACTGCGTCGAATGGGTATTGATAAACGTCGGCAATCCGTCGCATGGCGCCCTCAACATCCTGGAGAGTTCCCCCAAGGTTTACCAACGAAACAATGGGCTGGATAAAACTGGCAAGCAGCGCCTGAAAAGCCACAAATGTTCCTACCGACATGGTTCCGGCGATGATGTAAACGCTGCCTGCCACCAATACCAGAGCGGACGTGAGCAATCCGAGAAACAGTGGCGCAATCTGAAGCGACTGCGTCAAAAGTCCCAGCTTTTGTTGCAGGTTTAAAAGTTTTGTCTGATAACCCGACCAACGGGTAAAAAATTCCGATTCGGAGGCATTGGCTTTGATGCTTTCGATCATTCTCAATCCTGCGCTTGCCAACCCGAAAATTTTACCGTTCTCCTGCAGCATCTGTTGATTCATATCCACACGTTTTCGGTAGATGTACTTCAATGCCACAAAATTCAACAACGACAGCGTTATTCCGATTAACGTAAGAGGAATGCTGTAAAACGCCATCATGGCAGTATAAATCACGATGGTAAAAAGACTCAAAAGCGTATTTCCCAACTGACCTGATAGTTGCTGCGCCACATCGCTGTTTGAGTAAAGTCGCATGGCAAGGTCGCCGGGAGGTCTTTGGATATGAAAAGAGACAGGAAGATGCAGCAACCGCCAGAAAAACCTGCTGCTGAAACCAATTGATAAGCCCGCTTCAAATCGCATCATGCTGCTTTGCTGCACCCATGTAAAGAGGAGGCGCAGAATAGCGGAAAATGCCAACCCGGCAATCAATGGAATAAACCATGAAGACGCCTCGCGGATAAAGACCTGGTCAACGAATATTTTTGAAAATATGGGGATTAACAAACCGGGAAAAACCAGACCGACGCCGGCGAGAAACAGAAACAGAAGATCATTTTTCCGCCCTTTGAGCCAGGTTTTCAACAAAGGCATGAACTTCGCTTTTTGTCCCGACTTTTTGAATTCAGGTCCGGGTTGCATGGTTAATACTACTCCGGTAAAATTTTCATCAAAGGTTTTATCATCAACCACTTTGGGTCCCGAAGCCGGATCGTTGAGATAAACCTTGTTTTTTCCGAATCCTTCGAGGACCAGGAAATGTCCGAACCGCCAGAAAAGGATTGCCGGAAATGCAATACTTTTCAACCGCTCCGGCTCCATTCTGAAGGCTTTTACCTCAAGTCCGTATTTCCTTGCTGCTTGCGCAACATTTGCTGCGTTGCTTCCGTTGCGCGACACGCCGCAATCAACTCTTAGTTTTTCGAGCGATTCATGGCGTCCGTAATAAGAAAGGATAATACCAAGAGCAGCGGCGCCGCACTCGAGCATCTCCATTTGCAGAAATGCAGGCGTTTTAACCCTGTTGATTCCACGATACTTTTCGAAGGTAGTTTGTAGAAACGGTAAGGGATTAAGTGACATGAACCGGCTATTTATGTTTTGATGGCGAGAGAAGATAAGCAATCGGGCTGTTTTGCGAGGTGATTGCCTCTCCGCGGCAAACCTTCCCATATAGATCTCTGGCTGAAAAAACATTAAACAGGTCAGGTTCTGCTGAATTGGGAAGATAAATGGTGCGAACAAGATAGTAATTTCCACTTTTTAACTTTGCCGCCTCTTCGCTGTCGAGAATTACGCTGCTGATTGATTCGTTGGATGCTGGCAATTTGCCGATATAAACAATCCGGGTATTCACTCTTATTGTTTCAGATTCGAGTCCCTGAATCGCAATGTTTACCGATTGTCCGATTGTCAGATTAAACAGCCTTTTTTCGGATACAAAAAGCAAAAATTCCGGTCTTGTCGCCTGTCCCCTCTTATTACTGCCAATCTTTGCCATGATTGCCCCTGACGCCATAAAGCCGCCAATGCTGATGTTCAATTCGATAAGCTCGCCATCGCAGGGAGAAACGATATAAACTGCACTGCTCCCGTTTACAGGAATGTATCTTGCAATAGGTTGACCTTTAAATACACGGTCGCCGGTGTTATGAAAAATTGAATCCACCTGCCCCGCCCCGCACGCTATCAGCGACAGTGGCGGATCCACCTGCTGGCTCGCCCCCGTCATTGGAACTTTGTTGACGATCTTTCCAAAAATACCCCAGCCAAGTCCGCCAAGTATTAAACAAAGCAACGATATCAATAAAAGCCAGGAAAATCTTGAATTTACCTGTAAAAGCTCATCAAGATCATCAGGTGTGGATAATTTGTCCAGCGCTTTTTTTCTGAATATCTCCCGGTTGAACATGCTCGAAAAGTTTGTAACGAATTACCTTTCCGGTTTACACAGGCGCGTATTTGGTATCCGGTTTATCCCGTATTGGAATAATACCTGCCATATCGCCCAGTACATTAACCAGGTCGGACCCGGCAGGCACAACGATTTTGGAATTGTCTTTCAAGGATGTTTCAAGCGCCTGAATTTTCCTGAGAATCTGTGCATTTCCAATAAAATATTTCTCAGCGGCTTCATTTACCAGAGCAATAGCCTGAGCCTCTCCTTCAGCTCTGAGAATCTGCCCCTGCTTTACGCCTTCAGCGCGTCTGATCTCAGCCCGCTTTTCTCCGTCGGCTTTAGTTTCGGCTGCAGTGGCATAGTCAACGGCAGCAATCTTTTCATTCTCGGCTTTCACAATCTTGTTCATCGTTTCCTGAACATCCTTGGGAGGATCAATCTCTTTCAATTCCGTGCGGATAATCTGAATACCCCAGCTTTTTGTTTCATCAAGCAATGTACCGTGAAGTTCTTTGTTAATTTTTCCGCGTTCGCTGTTTGCCGACTTTAGCGTCATAGTGCCGATGATGTTACGGAGGGTCGTCCGCGCAAGGTTTACTATCTGATATTCAATGTTGTTAACGTTGTACTGTGAATTTTTGACGCTATCCTCGTCGCTGGTAATTTTAAAATAGACCTGGGCGTCAACCTTTGCATTAAGATTGTCATTGGTAATGATCTCCTGTGGTTCGGCATTGATCATCTTCTCGGTAATATTTACCTGATACATCAAATCAATTCCGGGAAGAATCCAGTGAAACCCTGGATTGGCAAAACGGTTGTACTTTCCAAACCGTTCAATCAAACCCCTATGGGTGGGGCGAACGATACGAATACCCGAGAAAAAGAGCAACCCGATTGCTCCGACGATAATAAGAATAAGTACATTGTTCATGGCGATTTGTTTTAGGTTTTGTTTTAAGATTTTGTCAATAAATATTTTGTGTCAAACTTATGAATATTATCTGGTTAAATCAACCGGTAATGCGTGAAATTTTATGTCTCATTTTTTTTATGCGTTTCCGTTTGAATGCCTGAATTGTCAAAACTAATTTTTCTCTACGAAAGAGATATTCAGTATTTTCCAAAACCTGTCTGGAATTATTTCTAATTTTGGGGAAAGTTTATAAATGAAAATTGCAATATCGGGCGCCAACGGACATGTTGGCGTTAATCTTTGTAAGGCGTTGGTTGAACGCGGACACGTTGTAAGCGCGCTTGTGCATAAACATGCCGGGGGTTTGCAAGGATTGCCAATTCAGATTGTTCGCGGTGATATTCTGGATAAAAATACTCTGACCCCTTTGATTGAGGGTTCAGACGTTGTGTATCATCTTGCTGCCCGGATTTCCATTACCGGCGACAAGAACGGTATGGTTTCACTGATAAATACTCAAGGCACAAAGAATATGCTTGAAGTTGCAGCCCGATGCAAAGTTGCGCGCTTCATACACTTCAGCTCCATCCATGCATTTCGTCAAAATCCATATAATGAACCGCTGAATGAGTCGAGACCGCTTGTGGGCGCGGAAGGATTTGCCTATGACCGGTCGAAAGCGGCTGGTGAACGAGCAGTTATGGAAGCCGTTGGGAATGGACTTGATGCAGTTGTGCTTAGTCCTACTGCGATTATCGGACAGGAAGATTTTGAACCCTCGCTGGTTGGAAAGGCAGTTATTGATATTTGCAAGGGAAAAATTCCTTCGCTGGCGCCTGGCGGCTACGATTGGGTGGATGTTCGCGATGTAGTGGAGGCTGCAATTTACGCCTGCGATCATGGGCGAACTGGTCAAAAATATCTATTGTCAGGTCATTGGCATAGTCTGAAAGAATTTTCTCAGATGATCGGGCTTCATACCGGAAAAAAAACAGTTAGCGTTGTTGCTCCTATGTGGTTAGCGAGGATCGGCTTGCCGTTTACTTCGCTATACAGCAAAGTAGCCGGAACTGATCCGCTATATACCAGCGAATCATTGAAAATTATCAGTGAAGGAAACAGACAGATCAGCCATTCAAAAGCATCAATAGAATTGAACCATCATCCGCGTCCTTTCTCAGATACTATGAGAGATTTTTTATCATGGCTTAAAAAAACCGGACGCATTTAAACGCTATACAAAAATCCATTGATGAAAGATGCAACCTTTTTCATAATCGTTTATGCCTGGATTGCCGTTGCGCTTTTAATTTTCCCGGTAGTATTGCGGGTGATAGCCCCTTACGGACGTCATACAACCAGAAAATGGGGCGCAATGATTGATAACCACACTGGTTGGATATTGATGGAACTTCCTGCATTGCTTGTATTTGCAGGCTTTTACCTGTTCGGCTCCGGCAATCGCCCATTAGTTACCTGGGTATTTTTCGCGCTTTGGATTTTCCATTATCTTAACCGAACACTCATCTTTCCATTCCGCCTTCGCACAAAAGGGAAAAAAATGCCACTCGCCATTGTATTTATGGCAATAGGTTTCAACTTTGTAAATGGCTTTATCAATGGCTATTATTTTGGAAACCTGGCAACTGCGGAGCAATACCCGAATTCTTATTTTGCCGATCCAAGGTTCATTTCGGGGCTGGCGATTTTCTTTGCAGGAATGTTTATCAACTGGCAATCGGACCATATTCTTATTCACCTTCGCAAACCGGGCGAAAACAGTTATGCGATCCCATGGAAAGGGCTTTTCAGGTATATTTCATGTCCCAACCATTTTGGTGAAATTGTGGAATGGTCGGGATTTGCTTTGATGACCTGGTGCTCCCCCGCTCTTGCCTTTGCAATATGGACGCTGGTGAATCTCATGCCGCGGGCTCTTCATCATCATCAATGGTACAGAAGTACTTTTCCCGATTATCCGGTTAATCGAAAGGCGGTTATTCCGTTTGTTATTTAACCTTTAAACATTAGGAAACATTCAATTTATATTACTGCAAATTCCCCTCTATGAAAATAACAATCCTTATTATCCTTGCCACTCTGATTACCGTTGCCTCCTCCTGCCGCAAAAAAACGGAACCGCCAATGGGTAGCGACAAGATTCTGATCGGAGCCACAACTGCGGATACAATCTCGTATCTGTCCGCAAAAGTTACTACCCAGCTTATTAGCGCCGGAGACAACCAAATCTCTCAGCATGGCCACTGCTGGAGCTTTGAAGCTAATCCTGATATCGGCGACGCGCACACCTCGCTCGGTAATATTTCAAACCCCGGAAAGTTTACCAGCGATTTATCTTCGCTCACCGATAATATTAAATATTTTATCCGTCCCTATTTTTCTTACCAGGGGGGTACAGTTTATGGCGCTCAAATAGATGTATTTACACTGAAAAGAGGAAAACCGATAGTCGTTGCCGATAGCGCGTTTGAATTAACAGTCTCCTCAGTGAAAATCAGGGGAACAGCAATTTTCGACAGTGGATCTATCATAACCCAAAAGGGTATATGCTGGGATACTACTTCAAATCCAACAGTTCAAAAATCCATCGGCTATTCGGAAGAAGGAGCTGGCGCCGGCTCTTTTGTTACTTCTATTACACTTTTGACGGATAGCACGCAATATTATTATTGTGCCTATGCAATCAATGAAATAGGCGCTTCATATAGTGATATTAAGAGCTTTCAAACATTGACAATTAGTAAGCCTACAGTCTCAACTTACAGCGCCACTGAAATTACCAGCGCCACAGCTACAAGTGGAGGGAATGTTACCGACAATGGAGGAGCGACTGTAACTGCCAGGGGTGTGTGTTACAATGTTTCACCCAATCCCACCCTTGCCAACAACTTTACTTCAGATGGCAGTGGACCCGGCAGTTTCACAAGCCGATTAACAGGTTTAACGGCGAATACCTTATACTATGTAAGGGCTTATGCAACTAATAGTTCAGGAACGGGGTACGGGAATGATTCGAGTTTTTATACACTTTTTATTTGTGGTTCTACAATTACTATTAACCACGTTAAAGACTTAATTGCTCCTGTAACAAAAACTGTGACTTATAGCACAGTTTCAAATATTCCGGGAGAACCATTTAAATGCTGGATTACCAGTAACCTTGGCGCCGATCGCCAGGCAATTGCAGTAAATGACGCTACAGAAGCTTCCGCAGGATGGTATTGGAAATTCAACCGCAAACAGGGATACAAACATACCGGCGCCGCCAGAATACCCAATACAACATGGGTAACCAGCGTAAATGAAGACTCCGACTGGCTTGCGGCAAACGACCCTTGTAATATTGAACTCGGCAACACCTGGCGCGTACCTACTTATACAGAGTTGAACAACGTTTACAACACCGGCGGTTGGACTGACTGGAATGGACCTTGGAACTCCTTGATAAACCTTCATGCTGCCGGATGCCTTTACAGCAGCAGCGGGTCGTTAGTAAACCGCGGCTCAATCGGCTACTATTGGAGTAGTTCGCAAATCAGCGCGGCAAACAGTTGGAACCTGTCCTTCCACAGTACCGGCAGCGTTGTAACCATAAGCGCCAAGTCGTACGGCTTTCCCCTCCGTTGTCTTATAGACTATTGACAATCTTGAGCCACCTCCGAAAAGTCAATTTTTTAATACATTGCCACAATTAGCGCCAATATGCAGACAGTCGCCGAGAAAGAAATTATTAAATGGAAATTATTAAGGATTTAATAGAGCAAAAGGTTTTTGAAACATCATTCATTGATACTCATGAGCACTTGATTGATGAGTCTGAACGATTGGAATGTATAGAACCAATAATTCATTGTGATGATTGGTCATTATTGCTCAATCATTATTTTGGCTTCGATTTGATTTCAGCAGGAATATCAAAAGAAAAGTATGATAAATTATTTTCAAAACAGTTTAATCCAATTGATAAATGGAAAATTTTAAATGAATACTGGCAATATTTAAAAAACACAACTTCAGGGATAGTATTTCGAAATACAATCAAGACACTTTACGGTATAGACGAGATTTCTGAAGATAATATTATAGAACTGCAAAATAGATACGAACAAACAAGAAAAAAAGGATTTTATAAATATATCATTCAAGATATAGCAAATATTAAGCATTGTCATGTACACTCCCCGATTATTGCATGTAAAAAAAGTGAGTCTCCTGACCTATTGATTCAAGATATTGCATTAAATGACCTAATTCAAGTAGTAGTAAAGCCCTATTCTGTTCCTGAAAACTTTAAGATTAATTCGTTATCAGATTGGCATTCGCTAATTGATTGGTGGTTTTCCGAATATAACCAAATTGCAAAGGGGGTAAAAATTGGTAATGCCTATTTTAGGCGGCTTGATTTTGAAAGGGTCGAAGGCAACGAAGTTGAAAAAATATTTTTCAGAAAAATCGGGTTGCAAATAATTAGTCACGAGGAAGAAAAGAAACTTCAAGACCATTTGTTTTGGTACTGTGTAGACAAAGCTACTAAATATGGACTGCCGATAAAAATGCATACGGGCCAATGGGCAATGAATAATGTAATGAACATGCACTGGGTAAAGAACAACCCATCAGATTGTGCTTCACTGTGCAAGCACGCTCCAAATACAAAATTTGTTTTTTTCCATTTATGTTATCCTCATTATGAGGAAATGCTTTCTTTAGCAAAAAGTTATTCGAACGCATACATGGACATGTGCTGGTCTTGGTCAATTAACCCTTTGGCCGCTAAAGACTTTTTGAAAAAATTTATACTTACCGTACCAAATAATAAAATCTTCACGTTTGGCGGCGATGATAAGATTGTGGAGAATCTAATTGGGCATGCTTTTGTCGCTCGCAAAGGGATTGCTCAAGCCTTGACTGAATTAGTAACTGAAAATTGGATAACAATAAGTGATGCATTAGATTTAGTAGATCATTTAATGTATAAAAATGCCGAGAAAATATTTGAAAAATAAAACATACTGGCGCTAACAAAGGCTTTAACAAATGGCGGGTTTGGTAACATAATCGAAACTTCGTTGCCAGCCCAATCATTCGTATTGGTTGACAGCTAAGTGCCACGTAATCCGCCACTTGTCATAGCCTCAGCCAATTAGTACACCCCTCCATTCCCTTTTTGGGGAGAGGTTGGGGGTGGGGTACAATGAATGATGATATGACAAATAGCAGGTTATCTGTTTTTTTTACCTTTTCAGAAAAGGCTCAACATTCATTTCCTCTTCAATCCGCAGGGAAAATTATTCGTAAAAAAACACAGCGAGGTTAAAAAATACTTGTTTTTTCAAATATTTTGTTTAATTTAGTCATTAAATACGAAAAATTATGAAAACATTTCTACTTTTTTTCCAAACAGCGCTGTTTGTTATCCTTTTTGGTAGCGCAAATGCGCAGTATTGTACGCCGGTTTATTATTACGGTTGCAACTCTGGTTATCAAATGACGCAATTTCAATTAAATGAAATCAATCAAGCGATACCATGTGCTGGAACCCCATCCTATTACCATAATTACACGAGTCAAAGTACCGATCTGGCTCAAAACGGATATTATACGTTATCTGTTCAAACAGGAAATTATTATATGTATGTGACGGCTTGGATAGATTACGATAAAAATAATATTTTCAACAATGAAACCGAACGTGTAACGCTTTTTGATTGTTTCGCTCCCGGTACTACCTACTCATCGTCATTTACGGTTCCGGCGTCGGTGGCAACCGGCTCCACACGGCTCAGAATTCTGGCTTCCCATTCCGGGTTTCCTGGCGATCCATGTTACGACCAGGGGATGGGAAATTGCGCTGATTTCTCCGTTAACATTGTGTCTGCTGTTTTCCCGCCATCGGTCAGCACTACCTTAGCTACCGACATAACAACATCGGGAGCTGTGTTGAATGGCGTTGTTAATGCCAATGATAATCTTACGCAGATTGAATTTCATTATGGTTTAACTAACTCTTATGGAAATACCATTGCCGGAGTTCCGGGAATTGCGACAGGAAACATCCCTACCGATGTGACTGCCGCTATCTCAGAATTACAACCAAATACCACTTACAAATACGAAATTGTTGGATATGGCGTGGGAGGCTATGTTTCGGGGGGTAACAGGACATTTACAACCGGCGCTATTCCACCTTCGGTTGTCACTTATGATGCCGACAATATTTCAGGCGTATCGGCAAGGCTAAACGGAATTGCTAATCCAAATAATTTGCCTTCCTACGTTTCCTTTGAATATGGAACCGATATTTCCTATGGCTCAACTATTGATGGAAATCCGTCGCCAATTTACGGCTTTGGGGACCAATCAATAACTGCTTTTCTAACCGGCATTGCATTGAATACAACCTACCATTACCGGATTAAAAGTACGAATTCAGCAGGTACATCCTATGGGGAGGATATGACCTTTACAACATTGGCTACACAGTATTGTATTCCGGTATATTCAATTGGTTGCGGTACGAACGTTGGATTAACTTCCTTTGAATTGAATGGTTTTTCGCAAACAATTTTATGTGACGAAGTATCAGGTTATTACAATGACTTTACCTCTCCAACTCCCTCAACCGATCTTACAATGAACGGTATTTATACTATTTCAGTTACGGCGGGAAGTAACTACACTTCGGTAACGGTATGGATTGATTATAATCAAAACAATGTATTTGATAGTTACAACGAAACGGTCGCTAATATTAATTGTATTACTGCGGGTACTGTTTATTCAGCGCCTTTTACTGTTCAAACGTCGGCGGGCACGGGGTCAACGCGGCTCAGGGCAATGTCCAAATATTCTAATATTGCTTATGATTATCCGTCAGATCCATGTTCAATTTCTGAAACCGATGGAAATTGCAGTGATTTCACCATCAACCTGCTTCCTCAACCCCCGGCGCCAACGGCGATTACATTAGACGCCGATGGAATTACAAGTACGGAAGCTGTTTTGCATGGAACTGTCAACGCAAACGGAACCCTCACGAATGTTACGTTCAATTACGATTTGTACCCTTATTATTACTACAGTACAGTACCTGGCGACCCGACTACCGTAACGGGCAGTGTAGATACTCCGGTAAGCGCATCCTTGTCCGGATTGCACCCAAATTCAACTTACCATTTCCGGGCGGTTGGCGAAAGTATTGGCGGAACAGTACAGGGAGCCTATTTGGAATTTACAACAATCGCTATTGCGCCTACAGTTTCCACCGGCAGCGCAACAAACGTATCGGGCGTATCTGCAACGCTGAATGGAACAGTGAATGCAAATAATTTGTCTTCCGGCGTTTTCTTTGAATATGGATTGGATACCGGCTATGGCGCCACCGTTGATGGAAATCCGTCAAATTGTACAGGGTTTTATGATGAACCGGTAACATTTTCGTTAACCGGGTTGCCAATGAACACAACCTACCATTACCGGATAAAAAGTACGAATACAGCAGGTACGTCGTATGGAGATGATATGACTTTTACAACATTGTCAACTCCTTATTGCATCCCGGAATATTCAACCGGTTGTACCGATGGAACAGGAATAACCTTCTTTCATCTGAATACGATTACCCAGACAATTGCCTGTGATGGAACGCCACCTTATTACCATGACTATACATCGCCGCCTACGCCCGTTTCCACCGATCTTACTATGAACGAGACATACGAAATTACAGTTACTGCGGGACACGACGATACACAGGTAACCCTTTGGATTGATTATAATAATGACAATGTTTTTGACCCCTATTCAGAAACCGTCGCAAATATATGGTGCAGTTATTCGGGTATCAGTAGCACATATAATTTCACCGTTCCCGCTTCTTCCTATACCGGATTAACACGTTTAAGGGTAATGTCAAAATACCGTTACGATTATGACGGTTTTCCGGTTGATCCATGTTCCATTACTGAAATACACGGGAATTGCGCTGATTTCGCCGTGAATATGTTAGCCGTTCCTCCCGCGCCAGTAGTTACTACTTTGGCGGCTACCGGTGTAGCGGGTTCAGAAGGTACAGTTCATGGAACGGTGAATGCAAACGGAACCTCCACTAATGTTTCCTTCAATTACGGGTTGACTAATTCTTACGGCAGTTATGCCACAGGCGTTCCGAGTCCTGTTACAGGCAGTTCGGTTACTCCTGTAAGCGCAACACTAACCGGATTGGTTGGCAATTCAACCTACCATTACCAGGCATTCGGATCGAGTATTGGCGGAACAACATCTGGAGACGACATGACCTTTACAACTACCGAGGTTCCTCCCACCGTTACCACCCTAAGCGCAATCGAAATACAGGGAAACTCTGCAAGTTTGAATGGAACGGTGAATCCAAATAATTTGACCTCTGCGGTTTCTTTTGAATATGGGTTGACAGCAGCTTATGGCTCAACTATTGCGGGCAGTCCCTCGGAGGTTGCAGGTAATTTTACTCAATCGGTAACAGGCTTAATAACCGGACTTGCGCTGAATACGACTTATCATTACAGGATTATTGGCGCTAATTCGGCAGGCTCTTCTGTGGGCGCCGACATGACCTTTACTACATCGCCCACACTTTATTGCATGCCCACCTTTTCAACGGGCTGTTATACTTATGGCATAGGATTAACCTATTTTGGGATGAATACTATTGCGCAAACGATTCCTTGCAGCGGATCGCCATTTTACAATTATTATCCCACCTCCACCGATATTAACAAGAATAGCTCTTATACCATTTCGGTAAAATCGGGATATAACGGCGGATATTACTATCCAACCTATGTGACGGTATGGATTGACTACAATCAAAACAATGTTTTTGATGGAGCCGGGGAAGTGGTTGGAAACGGACTCTGCTATACCAGTTATACTACCTATACAATTCCGTTCACTGTTTCCGCAACAGCGTTAACCGGACCTACCACGCTTAGAGCAATAGCTACTTATGCCGGGTATGCAGTTAATCCATGTGGCTGGAATAACTTTGGAAATTGCACTGATTTTGCCGTGAATATTTTACCTCCGTCCACCCCGCCATCAGTTACTACTAATGCAGCTTCAGGCATAGCGGCAACAGCGGCTATTCTGAATAGTACGGTCAATGCAAACGGAAGCTCCACAACCACTGGATTTCATTGGGGTTTGACTGTTTCTTATGGCAATACCGTTGCAGGCGTTCCAAGTCCGGTTACGGGCAGTACGGCTACGCCGGTAACCGCCTCTTTATCGGGATTAGCGCCAAATACAACTTACCATTACCGGGCATGGGGGTCAAATTCATCCGGGACAATAAATGGCGCGGACATGACCTTTACCACCAGCGCCATTCCACCTACGGTGACAACACAGGCTGCAACAGGAATAAGTGGTCATATTGCCACGTTGAACGGACTTGTTAATGCCAACAGTTCCCCCACTACCGCCATATATTTTGAGTACGGACTCACTATTGCTTATGGAGCAACTGTTACTGCATCGCCCTCTTCGTTATCAACCGGCATAGCCACAGCGGTAACCGGGTCGCTTACCGGTCTTTCGTTTAATACCACCTATCACTATAGGGCAGTTGCCTCCAATGCCGAGGGAATCACTTATGGCAGCGATATGACTTTCCTATCAGGGGCTACTTTAACCTACTGCACCCCCTATTATTCAACCGGCTGTGCAACATATAATATGGGTTTGACTTACTTTTCGCTCAACACCATTTCCCAAACGATTACCTGCACAGGAAGTCCCTCTTATTACCATAATTTCCTGGCGGTTTCAACTGATCTGGCTCAAACCGGCGCCTATAATATTACTGTAACTGAAGGAACGGGTTATTCTGTATATGTAAACGTTTGGATAGATTATAACCAGAACAGTGTATTTGATGTCGCCAGTGAACTGGCAGGACAGGGAATATGCGCCAGCGGAGCTACAATAAACATTCCCATTACGATTACCGGTTCAATATTGGGTATTACCGGACTACGGGTTATGGCAGATTATAATGGATATCCATCTCTGCCATGCGGTTCATATACTTATGGAAACTGCTCCGATTTCTCGGTCAACATTATAGCTCCGGTAGTTGCAGCGCCTGTTGCCACAACAACCGCTGCGACAAATATCTCCGGTATCTCTGCTACCCTTAACGGAACCGTGAATCCAAACTTCGCATCTACAACAGTTTCCTTTGAATATGGCACAGACCTTACTTATGGTACAACAGTAGCCGGAAATCCTTCCACGGTTCCGGGTAATACCCCTCAGGCAGTAAATGCCGGACTCATGGCGCTTTCATTAAACACTACCTATCATTACAGGATTGTCGCCACAAATTCTGAAGGCACATCTTATGGGAGCGATATGACATTTACCACTTTGGCAACCCAGGTCTGCATCCCCGTATTCTCTACCGGCTGTATCACATCCTACGGGCTTACCAATTTCCAGCTTGGAACAATAAATCAAGCCATCACATGTACCGGCTCCCCAAGTTATTATCATGACTTTACAGGATCCACTACTACCAACCTGATTTTGAACAACACCAATACAATAACAATGACTGGAGCATACCATGATCTCCGTGTAACTGCATGGATAGATTATGACCACAACAATGTTTTTGATCCGGTTACTGAGAAGGTTGCGCAGGGATATGCTTATAGTACCAGCACAATGAGTTTCACAGTGCCAGGAACCGCTGTACCTGGTCTGGCGAGGTTGAGGTTCATTGCTCATGATTATTATACCGGCGTGTATCCTTCCGATCCCTGTTCCCAAACCGAATTACTTGGCAACAGCGCAGATTTCACCGTAAATATACTTCCTCCGGGGGCGCCGTTTGCTACAACGGTGGCGGCTACAACAATTGGAGGCACAAAAGCCACTTTAAACGGATCGGTCAATCCCGATAATCTTTCAACAACTGTAACCTTTGAATATGGCTTGACGAGCGCTTATGGAAGTTCTGTAAACGCATCGCCCTTAACTTTAACAGGAGGAACGTATCAGGCTGTGACGGGAGCGTTAACGGGGTTAACTGCTAATACTATTTATCATTACCGGGTTAGCGCGACAAATTCAGGCGGTAGCGCTACAGGAGAAGATATGACCTTTACAACTATGTCGGCAAACACTTTCCAGGCAAGTACTTCTCCGGTATTTCTGGGTTCCACCAATCAGCAGATTCTTAGGATTGAGGTGGTAAATCCTGGCGCCGGCAGTTCTGCGCCCATCACTTCGTTCACATTTAATACGAATGGTTGTACGCAGGTAGCCGATATTTCCAAAGCAAGATTGTTTTACACTTATACAAACAGCTATTTTTATGCCAGTTATCTGTTTGGTTCTGATGTAATCAGCTTCGGAACTCCGGGCGATCCATTCACATTTACAGGGAACCAGTCGCTCTCATCCGGCACAAATTATTTCTGGCTTGTTTATGATGTTTCGCCAACCGGCACACCAGGAAATGTTCTGGATGCTGAATGTACCTCTATCACTTCAGGAGCTGCTTTTACCCCAACCACAACAGCGCCGGCAGGAAACAGAACGATTTCCACAGCCAAATTCCTGGTATCTGTTACCGGAACGCAGGCTTCTACAAGTACGGTTTCAAAGGGATCGGTAAATAATGAGATCCTTATGCTTGATTTTTATGTTGCAGGAACAACGGGCACATTGCCTTTGACAAATCTGCAAACCTATTATACCGGAACTACTTCAAATGACGTTGCTGCCAGCGGCGTGAAACTTTATGTCACATCCACGCCTGTTTTTGCTACAACCACCCAAATCGGATCAGCGATCAGTTTCAGTGGCAGCTATGCATCATTCAGCGGGTTGTCTTATGATCTGCCGACGGGTCATAATTATTTCTGGGTCACTTTTGATATCGCGGGCGGAGCATGCGGCGGCAATATAACAGACGCCCAGATAAACTCTTCTGCAATTACAGTAAATGGATTGTCCTATCCGGCAACCTCCCAGAACCCTACAGGAAGCAGGCAGATTCTGCCTTCGGTACAATCAATTCCATTTTCTGAATCTGCATGGACTCAGGTTCCTCCCTGCGACTGGAGTAAGGTGGGTTCTTCCTGGTACCAGAATTATGGTACATATTCAGGAGGAACCGCTCCTGAAGCGTATGGTTATGGTTCCTCGAATGACAAACTAATCACGCCTGCCCTGAATACAACCGGTTTGTCTTACCTCGTTCTTAGTTTTAAAACCAATATGTACACTTATGGCGCCGGTTGTACACTCCGAATTCAATCGAGCAGCGATGGCGTTACCTGGACCAACGAACCTTGGGTGTGGAACGCAACCGGAAGCGGATATGCGGGAGCTACTACTGTAAACACAACCATCAACTCGAATATCGGAAGCGCCACATATATTGCGTTTACAATTGCAAACTCAACAAGTCTCGGTGATTGGTACATTGACAATGTATCGGTACTGCCTCCTCAACCTCCCACAGTTACTACAGCCGCAACAACATCTACCGATGAATGTACCGCAGTTTCGGGCGGAACGGTTACCGACAACCCTGCGAATACAGTGTCGGCAAGAGGGGTTTGCTGGAGTACATCTCTCAATCCATCGCTTACCGATCCGCATACCTCAGATGGAACGGGTACGGGTACATTTGTCAGCAATATTACCGGATTAAGCGCCGGAACCACTTACCATGTCAGGGCTTATGCTACAAACAACGTTGGAACTTCTTACGGCAATGATATCGTATTTTCAACCTATATCCCGGCAATTACAGGTACTCCAGCGGTTTGTGTGGGTTCCACAACAACATTGTCCTGTGCCGCTGCCGGCGGAACCTGGAGCAGCTCCACCCCTGGCATTGCATCCATCGATCCGTCATCCGGCATAATTACCGGTGTTTCTGTTGGGATTTCTGTGATTACATACACTTATACAAACAGCGCCAGTTGTTTGTGTTCAGTAACAACTATTGCGGCCGTTTCCGATTCTCCTGCTTCACCAAATCCGGTTACTGCCACGCCGGCGGCAATATGCGTTAGCGGCAATTCTGACCTGAATGCCATTTCAACCGGAAATATGATAAACTGGTTTACAACCGAAACAGGCGGATCGCCAGTCGGAAGCAGCGCAAGCGGAGCTAATTTTACCGTTTCACCTCCAAGTACAACAACATATTATGCCGAAGCGGTTCCATATATCGGGAATACGCAAACTTTTGACTATTCCGGGTCAATTGTTACTTTTACGGTTCCGGCAGGCGTTACCAGTATTGTGGTTGAAGCCAAGGGCGCCCAGGGAGGATCAGGGAGCGCGGCAGCCGGCGGTTTGGGCGCGTACATGAAAGGGACTGTAAATGTAACGCCTGGACAAATTCTGAAGGTACTTGTTGGCGGGAAAGGCGCTAATAGCTCTCAGGGCGGCGGCGGTGGCGGCTCCTTTGTAACAACCAATGCCAATTCCCCTCTCGTTATTGCCGGTGGCGGCGGCGGCGGCTATTACGGTTCCTATTCCTACGGTTCATCAAATGCAAATGGCAGCACAAGCGCTTCGGGAAACGCTGGTATCTATGCCAATAATAGTACCACTGGCGGCGCAGGCGGCACAAACGGGCTTGGCGGTGGATGCGCCCCACAGTATGCCTCTTCAGAAGGTGCAGGCGGTGGCGGTCTTTTGGGCGATGGTTCGAATTGTTACACAACAGGTGGTGGAAAAGCTTTTGTCAATGGCGGCGCAGGCGGCGCTGGAGTAGGCAGTGGCGGAGCTGGAGGCTTCGGCGGAGGCGGAGGAGGCGAATATTCGACATGGACCGGCGGAGGAGGAGGAGGAGGATATTCAGGCGGCGGAGGAGGAACCTATTATGGCGTCGGCGGCGGCGGCGGTTCTTACAACGCTGGTAGTTCTCAAACCAACATTGCCGGAAATCAGGCAGGCAATGGACAGGTAATCTTTACATGGACCCCGACAGCAAGCTGTATATTATCTCCGAGGACGCCAGTGACTGTTACCGTTAATCCGGCAACAGCTTCAGGTTCCATCGCGCCGGTTGCAACAACAGTATGCTTCGGCGCCAACAGTACCGACTTAACGTTAAGCGGTTATGTGGGTTCAATCCAATGGCAATCATCGCCAGATAACATCTCATTTACCAATATCACGGGCGCTACAGGCAATGTTTATACTGCAACAAACCTGACCGCAACAAGATATTACAAAGCGCTGGTGACAAGCGGAATTTGTCAGCCTGCTACAAGTACGACTGCCACGATTACTGTCAATCAGAATGCAACCATTGCGCTCACCTCAGGTTACTGGACCCCAAATCAAACGCTTTGTGTAAATACGGCGCTACCCTACAATATTACATACTCGGTTGGCGGCAGCGGAACAGGCGCCGGCGTAACCGGGTTGCCAACCGGAATTAATGGAGTGTTTTCCGGAAGCGTTTTTACCATCAGCGGAACCCCGACTGTAAGCGGAACATTCAATTATACTGTAACAACAACAGGAACCTGCATCCAGGCAACCGCCACAGGAACCATCACAGTAAACCCGGTTTCAGCAGTGAGCGTTTCTATAGCGCCGAGCCAGAATGACATCTGTGCAGGAACATCTGTAACTTTTACGCCTACCCCTGTCAATGGCGGAACGCCTTCCTATCAATGGTTCAAAAATGGTTCCTCGGTAAGTTATTCCACAACCTATACCTATACTCCTGCAAACGGAGACCTGGTTGTAGCGGTTATGACTTCAAGCCTGCCTTGTGCCACCGGCAATCCCGCAACGTCAAACACTGTTACAATGGTTGTAACTCCCTCGGAGGCAGTAAGCGTTTCCATTGCCGCATCAGCCAACCCGGCATGTGCCGGAACATCTGTGACCTTTACCGCAACGCCCGTGAACGGAGGAGCGACCCCGGTTTACGAATGGTTTAAGGGAGCGACTTCGGTAGGAACAAATTCACCCACCTACACATATTCCCCGGCTAACGGCGATTTGATAACTTGTCGTTTAACGTCAAGCATTGCTACATGCCTTTCAGGCAATCCTGCAACTTCAAATGTTATTACGATGACCGTTCCAAGCCCGGTTCCAACTATTTCAGGAACGGCAACCATTTGCGGACTTCCTTCAGCAGGTAATGTTTATTCTACTGAAGCGGCGAAGTCAGATTATATATGGGCGGTATCTGCGGGCGGTTCAATCACTTCCGGATCGGGCGCTAACTCGATTGCAGTAACATGGGCAACCGCAGGAGCGCAAACCGTAAGCGTTAGCTATACCGACGGCAATGGCTGCGTTCCCGCAGTTCCTACTGTCAAAAATGTGACTACCGGCGATATACCTGTCCCTACTATTACAGGTCCGGCATCTCTTTGCGGACTGCCATCAACAGGAAATACTTATATTACCGAAGCGGGAATGTCGGGGTATTTATGGACAGTAACCGGCGGCGGTACTATCACCGGAGGTCAGGGAACAAGATCCATTACGGCGACCTGGACCACATCAGGCGCAAAAACAGTAACTGTTACATACATCCAAAATGGCTGTTCACCGGTTGCCCCAACAAGTTATCCGGTAACTATTAATTCCTTTATTACACCCACAATTGACGGAGCTACATCCATCTGTGGTATTCCATCGTTAGGAAATATTTATTTTACTGAGCCATTAATGACAGGGTACGTATGGACAGTTTCCGCAGGCGGCGCCATTACTTCAGGCGACGGCACTAACAGTATCATGGTAAGCTGGTCAACTACCGGAGCAAAAACCGTAACGGTTACATATACCGATGGCGCCGGGTGTTCTCCTGTTAGTCCGGTTGTGAAAAATGTCAATGTTTTTGCATTGCCGGTTCCGGCAATTACAGGATCTTCATTGATTTGCGGTATCCCGTCGGCAGGTAATGTTTATACTACCGAAGCCGGAATGTCCGCTTATTCCTGGACAATTTCAGCAGGCGGCACGATTACGGCAGGATCAGGCACAAATTCCATTACAGTTAGCTGGACAACTGCCGGAGCGCAAACTGTTGCTGTTACATATACCGACATCCATAGTTGTAATCCTTTAAGTCCGACGGTTAAGAATGTCAATGTTCATACATCGCCGGTTGCCACAATTGCAGGTATTTCATCTATCTGTGGAATCCCATCAACAGGCAATGTTTACACTACGGAAGCTTTAATGTCGGGATATACATGGACTGTCTCCTCTGGCGGTTGGGTTACATCAGGATCAGGCACAAATGCCATCACAGTAACCTGGACAACTGCCGGAACGAAAACAGTAACGGCGACATACCTCGATGGTAATGACTGTTCTCCAGTAATTCCGGTTGTTAAGAATACCGATGTTTTTGCAAAGCCGGTTCCAACAATAACCGGAAATGTTTCTGTCTGCGGTATTCCGTCGGCGGGCAATGTATATTCAACTGAGGCAGGAATGTCGGGCTACGTTTGGACTGTTTCCGCAGGCGGCGCTATTACCGGCGGAACTGGCACAAACGCCATTACGGTTGACTGGACAACCACCGGAGCTAAGACTGTAACCGTCACTTATGTTGATGGTAATGGTTGTACTCCCGTGATTCCGACAGTTAAAAATGTAAATGTTGAAGCGATACCTGTTCCGGTAATTACTGGTTCTTCGTTAATATGCGGCATTCCTTCTGCCGGTAATGTTTATACCACTGAAGCCGGTAAGTCGGGATATGTTTGGACAATATCTGCGGGCGGCACAATCACAGCCGGAGCGGGTACGCGAACCATCACAGTAACCTGGGCAACCGCCGGGGCGCAGAATGTTGCCGTTACCTACGTTTCGGCTATTGGTTGCACGCCGGTTTCTCCGGTAAGTTATCCGGTAAATGTTTATCCTTTTACTGCCGCCGCTATTACCGGACCATTGTCAATCTGCGGTATTCCATCAGCGGGGAATGTTTATACCACCGACGCTGGTTTATCGGGATATACATGGACGGTATCTTCAGGTGGCGCAGTCACAGCCGGAGCAGGCACAAATGCCATTACGGTTACATGGTCGTCGGCGGGAGCCAAAACTGTTACTGTTACCTATACCGATGGCAATGGTTGTTCTCCGGCAAGTCCAGTAATTCAGAATATCAATGTTTACGCATTGCCGGTTCCTGTAATTACTGGTTCTGCAAATATTTGCGATATACCTAATCCCGATAATATATATTCAACGGCGGCGGGTATGTCGGGATATATATGGAACGTTTCAGCGGGAGGTACAATTACAGGCGGCGCCGGCACAGACGCAATCACAGTAACATGGAACACGGTGGGCAATAAAACAGTTGATGTTGTTTATACCGACACCCATGCCTGCACGGCTGCAACTGCAACTGTGAAGAATGTAAGCGTGAATCTGAATATGCCCGCCAGCGTTACAATTGCGGCGTCGGCAAATCCTGTATGTTCAGGCTCCACGGTAACTTTTACAGCGAGTCCTGTCAATGGAGGAGCATCGCCCGGTTATCAATGGAAAGTGAACGGCGTAAATGCGGCATGGAACAGTTCGTCAATCTGGTATATTCCGGTGAATGGCGATGTTGTCACTTGTGTTATGACCTCCAATTATGCATGTCCTACCGGTAATCCCGCCACATCCAATGCGATAACTATGACGGTAAACGTACATCCCGACGCCCCCATCAGCGGCGGTAATCAAACTGTTTGTTCAACTAATTTGCCTGCGTTATTAGGCGCCTCTGCGCCTGCCGGGAGTACCGTTGACTGGTACAACTGGACAAACGGCGGCAGTTTGCTGCTGGCTAACAGCGCGGTTTATAGCGCTTCAACGGCTGGTAATTATTATGCCGAGTCAAGGGATTTAACAACCGGGTGTAAAAGCTCCGGTCGCACAGTAGTTAACTTAATAATTAATACAGCGGTTCAATATTTCATGGACCTTGACGGCGATGGCTATGGCAATCCCGAGGTTTCAATTTTAGCCTGCGCTCAGCCGGCAGGATATGTTGCCAACAATATGGATTGCGACGACAATAATCCGAATATCAATCCCGCCGCTCAGTATCTGGCTTTCACAGGGAATCCCGGATTCGCCAACTCCATTGTCTCTCCATCCTCTGGATCGTCATCCACTCTCTTCCACTTTGAAGCAGATTATTTTGATGCAACCAATTCATTGCCGCCCGATGGTTATCCCAGGTTGATACTTGATTATGAAGGAAACGGCAGCTACCTTGATCCTAACGACAGGGTTGTTCTAATGACCGCCTCTGATCCATTGGATTTGACTACCACTAATGGCAAGCGTTATTTTGCCGAGGTGAATAATTTGCCTTATGGCGCCGCCTGGAGATCCAAAATAATTGTAAGCGACCCAATCTCCAGTTGTTCAACCTCCTTTGGGTGGTTTGATACGCCAGATGTTTTACACGGGCCCAACCTCTATCTCTTCGCCAACGACATTAGTTTTAACGTAATCGGTTTCATCCCTCTTTCATCAAGCCTTACTGTTTCTGCGAGAATTCATAACGAATCGGATTTTGACGCCCGGAACTTCGAGGTTCACATGCTAAATCAAAGGTTCCCCACAGCCATTTATCCCAATATTATTGTTGGAAACTTACCGGCTCACCACGATTCGATTGTACAGTGGCACATTACTACCCCCGATACTGCCGCCTTCTGTCCTATGCAGGTAATAGTAGATTATACCGATGTAATCGCTGAATATAACGAACTGGATAACTCTGCCGTGCGCCCGTTTACAAACGGGAATTATCAGGTTGCCGGTAAAATTGTAGTTACATCGGCAATTTCGCCACATTCATCTTACTCTGATCAGTATTCTTACCTGTATGTAAGCGGAAGCGCCCATTATGAAGAGCTTGCAGTTCCTCTTCTTGATCCAAGCGTTGCAGGCGCTACCGTTACATCTGTGGTTGAGGAAACGCATGATACGGTTTACGGCTACACCAATTCATGGGGATCATACGGTATTTATTTCCCGGCTCCCGATCCTGCGGGTACGTATCACGTAACCACTTATGTAACCGATTTCACATTAACAGGTCATGACACAACGCACTTCCATATCCTCGCGCCTGTTCCTCCTGTACTTAAACCAAACCTTTCTCTTAACTATTGCCATTCAGTGGATATTACGCCTGTTGATCCGCATCTTGCGGGAGGAAATATTAACCTTACGGCTACTGTTGTCAACAATGGTAATGCGCCAGCCACCGGAAACCTCCTTAATCCTATTGAGGTTAAGTTTACATATTCTACGGGAGAAACATGGACACAGCAATTTGTCGGGACAATCGCCGCCGGTCAGTCAGTGGCTATAACCAAACTAAATGCGCCGCTGCCTGTTGTGGCAACCACCCTTACTGCTTATGTAGATCCTGCCAACACAATTGCTGAATGGAATGAATCTGCTTCCGACAATTCAACAACCGACAATATGTGCTATGATTTTCAACCGGTGGGTCTTTGCGGAGGTAATTTCTGGGGAACACGTTGTCTTTATTCATCGCCCGGCGTCTATTCTACATCTGATATTTATGTAGGACTGAACGTTACCCATCTTTATGACGCCAGCCTCGTTAAAGTTAAATTTGAGGCAAAGGATCCGGGCGGCGGCTGGTACTTTCTCGGTACCGGAACGCTGAGTAATGCCACCAGGAATTGTTATTGTCCATATATGGTTATGTCGCCGAGCGGTCTGTTTCAATTCGACCAGCTTGGTATTTATACCTTCAGAATGACTGTTGATCCTGATAATGATTACCCGGAATGTAATGAAGGTAATAATGTACTCGAAGTAACGGTGAATGTGGTTACATGTCTTCCTCCTGAAACGAAACCAAATCTCACCCTCGCTTATTGTCATTCGGTGGATGTTGCTCCCGTTAATCCTCATCTGGCGCCAACCGTTAACCTGATCGCTCATGTTTTGAACAATGGAAATGCAACAGCCGTTGGAATAGCCGCCAATCCTATCGAGGTGAAGTTTACCTATTCAACAGGCGAAACATGGACCGAACAATTTGTCGGAAACATTGCTCCCGGTCAAACAGTGAACTTTACAAAGGTAAATGCGCTACTTCCTGTGTCAGGAACCACTCTGACTGCTTATGTTGACTGGAACAACTGGGTTGATGAATGGAATGAAACCGTTGCCGACAACTCTACAACTGACGCTATGTGCTACGACTTTCAACCTGTTCCTCATTGTGGAACTAATTTCTGGGATCGAACTTACCTCGTCGGTCAGTCCACTACTTTATCTGTCGGGTTGAATGTTTTCCATCTTTATGACGCCAATCCGGTAAAGGTGAAGTTTGAGGTGATGCTTCCTGGAACCGCCGTTTACGTTGTGCCTTCGCTCGGTATAGGAACTTTGAATAATGCCACAAGGAATTGCTGGTGTCCGTGGAGCGTTGTGTTGCCAATGCCATATACATTTTTCACTGCCGGCACATATACGTTCAGGATGACGGCTGATCCTGATAATGATTACCCAGAATGTAATGAAGGTAATAATGTTCTGGTGGTAACAGTGACTGTTCTGGATGGCGCTGATATGCGGGTATTATCTCAATTCATTAATCCTTCATCTCTGAATCCAGGCGTTAACGATTCAGTTTCCCTTATCGTTTCGTATGAAAATATTGGAAATTCCAATGTTGATGATGAGATGAAACTTAGAGTTTTGGTTGATGAAGTATTTCTGAGCGAAGTCTATCCGGTTCCCGGTCTTGCTACCGGCGACCATAATTCGATCCCAATTCCGAACAAATGGGCGAGCAGTATTCCGGGAGCTCATGTAATGAGGGCTATCATTGATTACGGCAATCTGATCCCTGAAACCAATGAATCCAACAATGAAGCTACACGGGCTATAATTGTAGGGGAGTGCGCAAATCTTTATTTCGTGACCTTTGCTCCTTCAGAATCAAATCCTGCTGTAAGCGATTACATACATATCAATGCCGATATCGGAAATAACGGAGATGTAAATGCCACCGCAACTTTAAAATTCTATTATGTTGACGATTCAGGAGATACTATTTCAATTGGACAATCAAGCATTTCAGTTTTCGCACATTCAACGGTTCCTGTTGTAATGCCATGGGTTGTCGCCGACAACTCAACAACGATAATCGGGAAAATTGTTGACGTAAGCGTTCTTGAATTTAATCCTGACGATAATGAAGCGACAGCGATTATTGGTGGATTTGAAGTTGCAACTGCTTCCACATCGGCATGCTATAAGGTGTATAACGGCACATTAACCGCCAATGTAACCGGAGGAACCTCGCCATTCCTTTATCTCTGGAGTAATGGCTACATCGGTCAAACGCTCACTGCGGGAGCCGGAACCTATACCGTAAATGTTACTGACAATATGGGTTTGACTAAAGTTGCACAAGGCGCAATCACCGAGTATCCTACCGTTGTTCCTGGTATTTCAGGTCCTTCAGGCGCCTGCGCTAATACAACAGGAAATATTTATTCAACCGAAGCTGGAATGACCGGTTATACATGGACGGTTTCAGCCGGAGGTCTTATTGCATCAGGTTCCGGAACAAATTCAATTACCGTTACATGGAATACGGCAGGCAGTCAAACTGTGACAGTTAATTATACAAATTCAAGCGGTTGTTCGGCTACCAACGCCACTGCTTTGGCTGTTACGGTTAATCCTGATTTTCCTGTGGGCGTATCAATCATCTCGAATCCTCTAAGCCCTGTAAACTTTGGAACTTTGGTAACATTCACAGCTACCCCTTCAAATGGAGGAACAACCCCATTCTATCAGTGGAAAGTCAACGGTATTAATGTTGGCTCTGATTCTCAAACGTGGTCGTATATCCCGGCAAATGGAGATATGACGTTATGCGAACTAACATCAAATCTAACATGTACATCGAATAATCCGGCGATATCCAACCAGATAACAATAACCGTGTTATACGTTATGCCTACCGTTACCACAACTGCGGTTTCCAATATAGGGCAAACATCTGCAACATCGGGTGGAAATGTCTCTTCCGACGGAGGAGCGACAGTAACCTCGCGAGGGGTTTGCTGGAATACCTTATCAAATCCGACAACCGCCAGCAATCATTCAACAGATGGCTCCGGAACCGGCGCGTTTACAAGCAGCCTTACTGGTCTTTCCCCGAATACGCTTTACCATGTAAGGGCATATTCTACCAATAGCGTAGGTACGGCTTACGGTAATGAGGTAACATTTACAACGCAGGCAATTCCGCTCAATGAAGCTCCTGTTACCACTGCGGGCAATGTTGGCGCAGGAGCTGGATATCCTGTATCAGTTCCATTAACCGTAACCGGCTTCAATAAAATTAAAGGCATTTCATTGCGTGTGGAATATAACCCCAATGTGATGACTTTCAGCTCAGGCGCAAACATCAATCCGGCGCTTCCAGGGATGATTGTAAGCGGCGCCAATATTTCAGAAAGCCTCCGCAAGGTGATGATTACCTGGTCGGGACTTACGCCGGTTACTCTTGCAAATTCCAGCAAACTCGTTGATCTTGTGTTTAACTATATTGACGGAACGACTGCGGTAACTTTCAACAACGAATCAAACGGCGGATCAGATTGTGAATACGCCGATTCACTTGGTAACCCGTCGTTTGATGGCGCTACCCCGGCTTATTATATCAACGGGGAGGTACATCCGGGATTGAACATCAGCGGCGCCTTCACTTACAATAATACCGCGAATACCGCGCTGGATTCATTGTGGGTTATCCTCAAACAAAACGGAGTGAAGGTTGATTCGGCGCGTACAAATCTTGCCGGGCAATATGAATTTACAGGCAAGGCAAGTAACACCTACACCATTGGCGGCAGATGCACTAAACCATGGGGCGGCGTAAATTCATCCGACGCCATAAAGGTTGAACGCCATTTTGTTGAACTTGAACCGTTTACGGTACCGGTGCGTTTGCTTGCTGCCGATGTCAATAACACAAATAACATCAATTCTACCGATGCAACTAAAATAAAGCGCAGATTTGTTGAACTGGATAACTCCTTTGCGCATGGCGATTGGGTATTTGCGAAACCATCGGGCGGCGATAGCGTGATAGTAGAAGGTACAAACGTTGTTCAGAACTTCCAGGGATTGTGTACCGGCGATGTTAACGGATCGTACCTTCCGGCAACGGGAGATGCAGCGGTAGCTGGCGTTTCACTTTTGAATGAAGGTATTGTTGAAGTGTTCCCGGGAGAGGAATTTGAACTCCCGGTGAGGATCAGGAAAAGCGAACAGGTGAGCGCAATCTCATTGGTTTTTGGATATTCGCCGGATGATCTGAAATTGCTGAACATCGCTATTTCTCAGGGAAATGTGCTTTATGCTGCTCAAAATGGTCAGATCAGAATTGCATGGTCGCAAATTGAACCAATAAACCTTGCAAACGGGGATGTAATACTAACGCTTAAATTCAGATTATCGAATGAAGCGCCTTTGGGTATTCCGATCGCACTGAACATTGACAATGAATCGGAACTTGCCGATGGCTGGGGCGAACCAATAAGTAATTCCATGTTATCGGTATCTTCGGTATTACCTGTAAAACCAACCGGCGTTAATGAAAAGGGTGAACTGATAAATAAAATGGCGCTCTATCCAAACCCGGCTACCAGTAAAGTCTGGCTTGAGTTTGAACTGACGATAGACGCCGACATTATGGTTGAATGGTACAATGCTGTTGGCGAACTGATGAACAGGATTCGTTTTGACGGGCTTTCAAAGGGAAAGCAAAAGAAGGAAGTAGATGTTTCGCGGTTTGGCAGCGGGGTATATACGCTGAAAACCACAGTCAATGGACGAAGCTCATCAACGGTTTATCATAAACTTGTTATTTCAAAATAATAATAATCCAATTT
>JAPLDO010000198.1 GCA_026391715.1 Bacteroidota bacterium | reverse complement strand
TTGTAACTTCAACTCGTCCGTTGTTATCATAATCCTGACGGGCATTTGTAATCACGTCGCCGCCGAGAGCGGCAGAACCATCGCGTGAGGTTACTTTCAACGCCACAAGGTCGAGGATATCTTTTGAATCTTCACGAGGTTTTACAGTCCAGGCAAGTTTCATATCTCGCGGGAACATGTTTTTGGTCAGTCGCAGCATGTGGTTAACGCGAGCTGTATCCTTAATAAAAGCCCGTCCGACCATAGCAGTTTGACCTGCCACATACTGTCCGCTGCTGTTCTGATAAATTGCCGGATTCAGATATGCAAAGAGGGGATTCTTTTTTGCATAATCCTCAAATGATTCCTGCTTCTTTTTTGCGTCGCTGCCCTTTGTAGTATCTTTTGCGATCTGTTTCAGCAGTGCATTACTTTTGGAAGTGTCGGCTTTGGATGTATCTGTTTTTGCAGCAACTGGTTTATCCTTTTTCTCAGCGAGCTGTTGTTTGTCGGAAATGGCTTTTGCGGTAGCTGCTGTATCTGACTTAAGCGTACTGTCGGAAGTTGTAATTTCATCGCCGGTAGCGAGGATCGAGGGAAGTTTTTTATTTGCTTCCGTAAAAAAAGGTTGAAGTTCAGGAAATTGGAGCGTTTCCCAGAATTCGAGCTGTGCTGTTCCCTGCAAAAGTTTTCTTACACGCTCAGGATCTTTGATACCCGGCAATTCGATCAGGATACGACCGGCGGTCTGCAACTTTTGAATGTTTGGCTGAACAACGCCGAAACGGTCAATACGGGTGGTAAGAATGTTATAGGTACGGTCAATTGCAGCATTGCTCTCTTCGCGAATAACCTTGATAACGTCGGCATTTGTGGAGTTGTAATTGATTTTATCCTTAAGTTCAACAGTGTTGAAAATTGCCGCCAGTTTGGCATTAGGGTCTATTTCCTTGAACGATTCGGCAAACAGATCAACGAAATCGCGGGTACTTGTTTTTTCCTTTTCAACTGCTTTCCGGAGCGCTTTGTTGAAAGTAGGATCCTGGTTGTAGCCTGATAAAGCTCTGATTACATCTGGAACCGAAACCGCCATAGTTACGTTCATACCTCCCTTGAGGTCAAGACCGAGGTTGATTTCACGTTCACGGACATCCTTCAGGGTGTATTTTTTCAACAGGATATTATAAACGGAAACGTTTGCCATTGAATCATTGAAATATTCGAGGCGGGACTTTGAAAGAGAATCCTGAAAAAATTCTTCTTTCAGCGGGTTGCCCTTTGCCCACTTTTTTGCCATTTCCTTAACTATAGGTGCATTCGCATAATCTTCAGCTTTGCCAGAGTAAATGTAGCTTATCAATGTAAAAGACAACTGGAATAAACAGACTAAAATGAATGTGACCGAAAAAAATTTAACAACGCCTTTGTGCTGCATGAGTTTTTGAATTTAAATGAACCGTATTGTTTAGGCTTTTTTTTGAGGGTGCAAAATTATAACATTCCTTGCAAATAACAAACACAATAATTCATTTACCTTTAAGCGCTTCTATTTCAGCGTATAACCTCTTCAAAAGCTTTTCGCCTCTGTTTTTAACGCCAGGCATTTCTTCCGAAAGGCGCAATTCAATGGTATCTGCCAGCTCTTTTTTTAAATCCGGTTCAATCTGTGAGATGCGATAAAGGATTTCCATGCAATAAACTTTGGCAGCCACGGCTTCATGCGGAGATAGTAACCAGTCAAAACAAATATTCATCAGAATGCCTAAATGGTCGTCGCAGGGAAGCTGAGATTTCGCAAACATACTCAGGGAGTGACGTTTCATGCCGTCGTGATTGAAATCCCGGATTTTTTCAAGGATTTTGGGAAGATAAGGCGCTAACAGTTCAGACCGTTTTATTGTGTATGTATCAATAACCCAGGCTGCGCGACGACTTACCGGTTCCTCGTTGCGAAGAAAAATCAGGAATATCTCATCAAAAAGTTCTGGCTTTTGAGAGATTAGGTCAACAACCATGTCGGTATTTCGTCGCGACATTTCAAGTAGCAGAATGTTTTCCAATGATTCCTTGTCAGCCATATCAGTCAAAAATATCTTTGGACAAAATTATAAACTCTTCCAATAACTTTTTTCAAAGTTAAAATTTGAATTACATATTGATTTACTTTTGCAACAAATTTTAATCCGTGCTACTTACATTGGATGAAATTTGACAATCCGGGTGATGTACTTATAACTTTTATACCGTGAAAAACAAGTATATTGATCTCATTGAACAAACCTTCGACTTTCCTCAGGAAGAATTTGAAGTGATTGATAATGAACTTTACTTCAATAAAGTATGCCTGATGGATATAATTAAACAATATGGCACGCCTCTTAAGATTACGTATTTGCCAAAAATAGATTCGCAGATTCAGCGGGGAAAACGCCTGTTTAACGTGGCAATGGCAAAGGTTGATTATAAAGGCGATTACTATTATTGTTATTGCACAAAAAGTTCTCAGTTCAGCTTCATTCTGGAACAGACGCTTAAGAATGACGTTCACCTCGAAACATCATCGGCATTCGATATAAATATCATCGAAGACCTTGCCGAACGTGGGCTTTTTACAAAGGATCGGTACATTATCTGCAACGGGTTTAAGCGCCCGATGTACATTGAAAATATCGTGAACCTTGTCAATAATGGATTTACAAACGTTATCTCAGTTTTGGACAATCTTTTTGAACTTGAGAAATATGAACCGGAACTGAAGGCTAAACTTAAAATCGGCATCCGGATTGCTTCGGAAGAAGAACCAAGGTTTGATTTTTATACTTCACGCCTCGGTATTCGCTATAATGATATCGTACCCTATTACCTCGAACACATAAAGGATAATCCAAAGTTTGAACTGAAAATGTTGCATTTCTTCATCAATACCGGGATGAAGGATAAAGCTTATTATTGGAATGAACTTACCAAAAGCGTCCAGGTTTATTGTGAATTGAAAAAAGTGTGTCCCGAACTCACCGCGCTTAACATTGGCGGCGGACTTCCAATCAAAAATTCGCTCGATTTCGTTTATGATTATGAATACATGGCAGAGGAGATCATTTCACAGATTCAGAGTATATGTGAGCGTAATGATGTTCCTGATCCGGATATATTTACCGAGTTCGGATCCTTTACCGTTGGCGAAAGCGGCGCAGTATTTTATTCCATTATTGATCAGAAACGGCAGAATGACCGCGAAATATGGAACATGATTGATAGTTCATTTATGAATACCTTGCCGGATACCTGGGCAATTAACCAGAAATTTATCCTTCTCGCTATCAATAACTGGGATTTTGAATATGAACGGATATTTCTTGGAGGATTAACATGCGACAGCGAAGATTTCTATAATGCCGAAGAACACAGTAACGCAGTGTTTCTCCCGAAATTCAATCAAAATGAAACGCAATACATCGGCATGTTTCATACCGGCGCCTATCAGGAAGCTATTGGCGGGTATGGCGGCATTCAGCATTGCCTTATCCCCGCGCCAAAACATGTTTTAATTGACATTGACGAGGAAACTGAAGAGGTTACAACGAAACTCTGGTCGAAGGAACAAAGTTTCAAATCAATGCTGAAAATTCTTGGCTACTAACACAAAGGAACGCCGGATTGAAAGTTCTGAAGGAGCTTAATTCTACCGGATAATATGTTGAAAATAAAAATAAAACGCAAATGAAAGAGAACAAAAAATCCATTTTAAAGGATGAGGTAAAGCACATTGACATTAAAGCGATCAATGCTACAGATATAATTAACGCCATGCGCGAAATGTCATTCACCTCGCGGGATACGGCAAACGCCGCCGATATCCTGAATATGATGATAAAAGACGATGGTTGCACGGTATTTCTGACGCTTGCAGGCAGTACAAGCGCGGCAGGTTGCATGCAGGTTTATGCTGATATGGTTAAAAGCAATATGATTGACGCCATTGTGGCAACCGGCGCCTCCATTGTGGATATGGATTTTTTCGAAGCCCTCGGTTTCAAACATTACAAAGGAACGCCTTACGCCGATGATAAAATTTTGCGGGAAAATTATATTGACCGGATTTACGATACCTACATTGACGAGGAGGAGTTGCAGCATTGCGATATGGCTATCAACACAATTGCTAATACTCTGGAGCTTCGTCCATACTCGTCGCGCGAGTTTATCCGTGAAATGGGCAAATGGCTGGTGACCAATTCAAAAAAGAAGGATTCACTTGTTCAGGTTTGTTACGAGCATAATGTTCCAATATTCTGTCCTGCCTTTAGCGATAGCAGCGCCGGTTTCGGGCTGGTAAAACATCAGTGGGATAATCCTGAAAAGCATGTTTCTATTGATTCTGTAAAGGATTTTCTGGAACTAACGAAGATCAAGATGGCTGCCGAAACTTCCGGACTTTTTATGATAGGCGGGGGAGTTCCAAAGAATTTTGTGCAGGATACCGTGATTTGTGCGGAAGTTCTCGGCAAGGATGTTCCTATGCACAAATACGCAATTCAGATTACCGTTGCCGATTCGCGCGATGGCGCCTGTTCCAGTTCCACACTACGCGAGGCTTCCAGTTGGGGCAAGGTAGAAACCGTTTATGAAAAAATGGTTTATGCCGAAGCTACAAGCGTTTTACCGCTGATTGCCAGTTATGTTTATCATCAGGGCGATTGGAAAAAGCGGAAAAAATACGAATGGACTAAATTGCTGGACATTTAATACCGGATCCATTTCCATAATTCCTTGTAGGTAATTTTTTTACCATACATCAGAATACCTGTCCGGTAAATTTTGCCTGCAAGCCATGTTGTTGCTAAGAATCCCAGAACGAGAAGAACCATAGACAAAGCGACCTGTAAATATGGCACGCCGAATGGTATGCGAATCATCATGGTAACAGGAGATGTAAGCGGAATTATTGAGAACCAGAAAGAGAGCGGACCGTCGGGGTCGCGGATGATATACTGCGCCATTACTATCGAAAGGATCAGCGGGATGGTAATTGGCAACATGAACTGCTGAGTGTCGGCTTCGCTGTCGACAGCCCCGCCGATGGCTGCAAAAAGCGCCGCATACATAAGATAACCAAAAAGAAAAAAGAAGATAAATGAACCAATCATAACAGGGAAATTCACCGAATTGATTGCCTCCATTACCTCGCTAACGTCTCCCGAACCTGATTCTGCCTGTTTTTGTAAGGCTTCGGAGGCAGCCGGATTCATTGCCTCGCTCTGTTTCATTATCTGTTCTGTTGCCGATTTCTTTCCATTCTTCATAGACATAGCGGTTGTAACAACAGTCACTATTCCGAAAGTAAGTATTACCCATAGAAGGAACTGGGTCAATCCAACAAGTCCAACGCCTACAATCTTACCCATCATCAGTTGGAAGGGTTTAACGGAAGAGATGATAACTTCCACAATGCGGCTTGTCTTTTCCTCAATCACGCCGCGCATCACCTGGGAACCGAACATAAATATGAAAAAGTAGATGAGCAGCCCGGTAAACATACCAAGTACCATGTTCAGTTCGGTGTAGCTTTTCGACTCCTTACCATCCTCGCCAATTTTTAAAGTGTTAATACCCACGGTGGTTTTCACTGAGCGCATAATATCATCCACCGGAATTGGTTTGTTCTTATCGGTCTGGTACTCTTTTAGCCTTGCCTGAAGTTTCAATTCCTCTATATGCTTGCCCATGATATTTCGGACATACGAGATAATGCTGATGTTAACGCTGTTTTCAGAATAGAGGATCGCATTCGACGGCAGCGTTACCTCGGTTTTCGGAATGTAAAGAAGCGCGTCGTCGCCGCTTTTGGTGAAATTGGCTTTCGCGGCAGCGATATCAATGGGCAAATAATGAAATTGGATATTATCCGCATCTTTGAATTTTTCAAGAAAAATTCCGGTTTCATCAATAACAGCCACTTTTTTGGTCTCTTCCGAACGGGTTGCGAGATATATTGGCACAACAATCGTTGCCGCCATCAGCAAAGGACCGAGGATTGTCATGACAAGAAAAGAGCGTTTTTTTACGCGGGTAAGGTATTCCCGGCGGATAATCAGAAATATCTTGTTCATATTATTCTTGTATTGCAGGTTGGGAAATCTTTTGGGTTACGACTTCGATAAAAATGTCGTTCATGCTGGGAATAACCTCGCGGATTGCATAGATGGTCATTCTATCCAGCATAGCCCTGATCAGATCGTTTGGCGTGGCGTCGGGCGGAAGTTTAATGGTAGCATGGCGGTGATCTGAATCATCGGTTTCACTTACTACCCTGAATTTTTCTGGAAGTATGGGCTGAAGCGCGTCGGTAAATGTATTGTAAGTCACCTCGAAGGTATTTGTCTTATAGGTCTTTTTAATCTCCTTCATCGCGCCTGAAAGAACCACCCTTGAACTGTTGATAAGCGCGATGTCGTCGCAAAGCTCTTCAACTGAAGCCATGTTGTGGGTTGAAAAGATAATTGTCGCGCCATTGGCTTTCTGCGCCAGAATCTCCTCCTTCATCAGGTTTGTATTGATCGGGTCAAAGCCGCTGAATGGTTCGTCAAATATCAGCAGTTTGGGCTGATGGATGATGGTTATTAAAAACTGAACCTTTTGCTGCATCCCTTTGGACAGCTCCTCCACTTTTCGGTTCCACCAGCCTTTGATTTCAAATTTCTCGAACCAGAATTTCAGTCGCTTTACCGCCTCAACATGGGATAATCCTTTCAGTTGAGCAAGATAAACAGCCTGCTCTCCAACGGTCATTTTCTTATATAAACCGCGTTCTTCAGGAAGATAACCAATCAGTGCGATATCGTTAGGCTGTAATTTTCTACCCATGAAAACCAATTCGCCTTCATCGGGGGCAATAATCTGGTTGATAATGCGGATCAGGGTAGTTTTTCCGGCGCCGTTTGGACCAAGAAGACCAAAGATGCTGCCTTCGGGAACGGCGATGCTAACCTCGTCGAGGGCTTTATGGTTCGCATATTGTTTTGAAACAGCCTGTGCGGAAAAGAGATTCATGGATATGGATTTTATTGTTCAAAGAGGTCTTTCATCCGTGAGAAAATGCCTTTCTCCCGAGCGCCTGGTTTGGGTTTAAAGTTTTCCGACTTTGCCAGTTTTTCCAGAATGATTTTTTCTTCCTTCGTCAGGTTTTTCGGGGTCCAAATTACCAGATTAATTAGAAGGTCGCCGCGGTCTTCATAACCGTTAACGCTTGGAATTCCTTTACCCCGGAGTCGCAGTACTTTTCCACTCTGGGTTCCGGGATCAATTTTTATCTTAACAGAGCCGTCAATTGTTGGAATTTCGGCGTTACTGCCGAGAGTTGCCTCGGAGAAACTAAGAATATGTTCATACAGCAGATTATTTCCATCGCGTTCAAAAAGATCATGCTTTATCTCCTCTATCTGGATTAGCAGATCGCCGGCAACTCCGCCGCGAGCCGCAGAATTGCCTTTGCCGCTCATTGAAAGCTGCATCCCTTCTGAAACTCCCGCAGGAATCCTTATTGAGATAACCTCTTCGCCTTTTATCACGCCATTGCCGGCGCAATCGCCACATTTATCAGTGATAATCTGCCCTTCGCCGCCACAGTTCGGACAGGCTGCCGTGGTTTGCATTTGTCCCAGAAAGGTTGAAGTAACCCGCGACACCTGACCCGTTCCCCTGCATGTAGAACAGGTTGTAAAGGAACTTCCGCCACGCGCGCCGGTTCCGCTACAGGTGTTGCATGCAACATACTTATTAACTTTGATCTTTTTTTCAACGCTGTTGGCAATTTCTTCGAGCGTTAATCTAACCTTAACTCTCAGATTAGATCCTCGGTTCACGGCTTTTCCCCGTCTGCCGCCGCCACCGAAAAACGAACTAAACGGATCTCCGCCGCCGAAAATATCGCCAAAATGGCTGAAAATATCATCCATACTCATCCCGCCGCCGCCATGTCCGCCGAATCCGTTACCATTTCCCAAACCGGCATGACCGTATTGGTCATATCGCCTGCGTTTATTCTGATCAGTCAGAACTTCGTAGGCTTCCGCTGCCTCTTTGAAATTATCTTCGGCTTTTTTATTTCCTGGATTTTTATCCGGGTGAAATTTAATCGCCTGTTTACGGTAGGCTTTTTTTAATTCCTCAGGCGAAGCGTCTTTGTTTACCTCCAGAATTTCGTAATAATCTCTTTTCGACATAAGGTTTGATTAACTGCCAACAACCACTTTTGCATATCTGATAACTTTCCCGTGTAGCAAATATCCTTTTTCCAGTTCATCCAAAATCTTACCCTTTTGTCCGGGCTTTGAGGCAGGAATGTTGGTAATTGCTTCATGAAAATCGGTATCGAAGTTTTCGCCAAGAGTTCGCATCTGCTCCAGCCCCTGCTGATTGAGTATTGAAAAAAACTTGTTGAAAATAAGTATCGTTCCATCTTTCAACGCCTCGTCGGCGTCCGATGTTGTTTTGAATGCCTTAATGGCGCGCTCAAAATCATCAAGAACGGGTAAAAGTTTAAGGATGAGTTCAACGGAGGCAGTTTTGCTAAGTTCGATTTTTTCCTTCAGAGTCCGTTTACGGTAATTGTCAAAGTCGGAATACAGACGGAGATATTTATCATTAAGTTCAGCATATTGTTCTGCCATGCCGCCATTAGCTGTTTGTTCGATATCTGATGCAGGTTCCCCAGGTTTCAATTCATCTTCCATGATTACATTATCTGAAGATTCCTGTTCGTCTTTTTTTCTTTTTCCAATCATAAAATTATGTGTTCGGATTAGTTTTCCCGGTTGTTATCAAAAAGTTTGCCGCATAAAAATTTGCGACAATTTGTCAGCCGGAGATTCGTTTGATTTCAGCGCCAATTTGTATGAGCCGTTGGTCAATTTGTTGATAACCTCTGTCAATTTGTTCGATATTGTCAATTACGCTTTTTCCTTCCGCTGATAATGCGGCAATAAGCAGGGCAACGCCGGCGCGTATATCCGGCGATGACATTCTGATTCCCCTGAGTTGGTATTTACGGTCGAGACCTATTACCGTTGCGCGATGAGGGTCGCATAGGATGATTCTCGCTCCCATATCTATCAGTTTGTCAACAAAAAAGAGTCTGCTTTCAAACATTTTCTGGTGGATCAACACGCTTCCTTTTGCCTGGGTTGCAATTACTAGGACGATACTTATCAGGTCGGGAGTAAACCCTGGCCATGGCGCGTCGGCAATGGTCATGATCGAGCCATCCATGAAGGTCTCTATTTCATAATGTTCCTGCGCAGGAACAAAAATGTCGTCGTCTCTTTTTTCGAGCCGTATTCCCATTCGCTTAAACACTTCAGGGATCAATCCAAGGTGATGATAATTGACATTTTTTATAGTGATCTCCGACCCGGTCATGGCGGCAAGTCCAATGAAACTGCCTACTTCAATCATATCAGAAAGCAAAGTATGCGAGTTCCCGCCAAGTTTTTCAACCCCTGTAATGGTAAGAAGGTTTGATCCGATTCCATTAATCAGAGCTCCCATTGAAACCAGCATAGTACAAAGCTGAACGATATATGGTTCACAGGCGGCATTGAAAATAGTGGTAACGCCTTTGGCAAGCGTAGCAGCCATCACGATGTTGGCGGTGGCGGTAACAGACGCTTCGTCGAGCAACATATAGGCGCCGGTAAGCGATTGCGCTGTTGCACTGAAAATCTGGTCTTTCTGGTTATATTCAAAAGTCGCCCCCAGTTTTTGCAGTCCCAGAAAATGGGTGTCGAGTCGCCGGCGACCTATTTTATCGCCTCCGGGAATATAAACAATTCCACGCCCAAAGCGGGCAAGCATCGGTCCGAGAATCATTATTGACCCGCGAAGACTTCCAACCTTTTCCCGGAAATCGGGTGTTTGAAAGTAGTCAAAGTCAATGTCGTCCGTCTGAAAGGAACAGGACGACTCGCTAATCCTGACGACTCGCGTGCCTATTGCCTGAAGTAGTTCAATGAGTTTGTTTACATCCCTGATGTTGGGGAGATTGTGAACGGTAACCGTTTCAGCGGTTAAAATAGAGGAACAGATAATCTGTAAAGCTTCATTTTTTGCCCCTTGAGGGAAAATTTCGCCGCCTAACTTTTTGCCTCCTGTAATTTCAAATGAATTCATTGAGGTTTATTACGCCCACGCTGGTTGTTCGAATTCTGTTTCTGAAATCCTTGCGGTTTGTTGAAATTACGGTCTGGACCCTGCTTGAAAGGTTTGCGTTTCTGATTCTGGGCTAAAATTTCGTTGGTGTGGGTAAAACGGAAGTCACGATGAAGTTTTAAGCCTCCTTTTGACAGGATTTCGAGGTGTTTTTCAATCAATTCATCGTTTACCGATTCCCGGTTCCAGTTCAGGTAGGATTTTTTCATGTGGTTGGCAATCGCGTTAACCAATGCATCCTTTTCAGCTCCGTCGGGATATTCAACTGCCTTTTCAATCATAAGGGCAATATTTTTCCCATAATGTTTGAATTCGATCTCCTTATCGTGATATGAGAGATGTTCGGGCTTAGCGCTGAGGGATAGTGGGGGAGGAGGAGGATAAGGCGCATCAACATCCAGTTTAAAGTCGGCTATGATAAAGAGATGATCCCATAGTTTATGTTTGTAATCTCCCGATTCTTTCACCGATGGGTTCAGCAGTCCCATTACATTGACGATAAATTTTGCATCTCTTGTCCGTTTTTCCCGGTCTTCGAGGGTGCAGCAATATTTGATCATCCGTTGCACATTTCTGCCGTATTCAGGGATATACATCATATCCCGCGTTGTATTGTATTCAAGTTGTTCGTTCACGCGAATTTTTTTGCAAAGGTAAGATAAAAATCATTGTTAGTCAGCAATTCTCAATCTGGCAAACCTAAGCAGCAACTGTTTCTGTCCTATTGCCGGAAAAAACACAGTTGCTTTGCGGTTGGGACCGACGCCTTCGAGATTAACCACCTTGCCTTTTCCAAACCTTTCGTGAATCACCTCCATTCCGGTTTGAATAAGGTCAATTTCTGCGGGTGGACTATCAGGAACGACAGATTCTTCGGATGATTTGGGAGATGGCGCTTTAACGAAATTTTTCGGAAGAGATGGTTTTTTCGGAGGAAGGTTTAGTTCAGGCAAT
>JAPLDO010000167.1 GCA_026391715.1 Bacteroidota bacterium | reverse complement strand
AAATTGAGGCGTAACGGTAATAGTTGCCGTTATCGGAGTGGTTGTAGTGTTGGTGACAGTAAATGCTGAAATATCACCCGTACCGCTGGCGGCAATGCCAATTGAAGGCTGGCTGTTTGTCCAGTTAAAAACAGTTCCCTGAACATCTCCGATAAAAGAGACCAAAGTAGTTTGAGTATTATGGCACAAAACCTGATTGTTAACCGGGTTGATAGTAGGTATTGGATTTACCGTTATGGTGATAGCGACAGGCGTGCCGGTACAAGTCGGTCCCGCATTGTTAAAAACCGGCGTAACCGTGATTGTTGCTGTCACTGGTACAAAGGAAGTATTAGTAGCAGTGAATGATGGAATAGTCCCTGAACCGCTGGCAGCCAAGCCAATTGAGGCATTTGAATTTACCCAGTTATAGACAGTTCCCGGAACATTTCCCGAAATTGAAACCTGGGAAGTTGGCGAATTGTGGCACAAAACCTGGCTGGTAATCGGGTTGACAACTGGTATAGGATTTACCGTGATTGTGAAAAATGTTGGCGTACCTCCGCATGTCGTTCCTGCGTTTGTAAATTGAGGCGTAACAGTAATAGTTGCCGTTACCGGATTTGTTGAAGTATTGGTTGCCGTAAATACTGAAATATCCCCCGAACCGCCGGCGGCAATGCCAATGGAGGGCTGGCTGTTTGTCCAGTTAAAAACAGTTCCCTGAACACTTCCAGCGAATGTAATCAGATTGGTTTGAGTATTATGGCACAAAACCTGATTTGTAACCGGCGTAATGGTGGGTATTGGATTTACTGTGATATTGAAAGAGGTGGAGGTTCCGGTGCAAGTCACTCCTGCATTGGTATAAACCGGCGTAACAGTGATTATTGCAGTTACCGGCACAAAGGAGGTATTGGTTGCCGTGAAAGATGGAACAGCCCCTGAACCTCCGGCGCCCAAACCGATGGAGGTATTTGAATTTGCCCAGTTATAAACGGTTCCCGGAACGCTTCCTGAGAATGAAACAACAGAGGTTTGCGCATTGTGGCACAAAACCTGGTTGCCAACAGAATTGGCAGTTGGAACCGGATTCACGGTAACATTTATTACAGTTGGAGCCATCGCGTCGCATCCATTAGCGTCGGTATAGTTTGCGCTAACCGTTTGCATTCCGGCGGCGTTCCATGTTACCAAAATGGAATCAGACCCTTGCCCGCTGGTAATAATGCCGCCTGATGAAACAACCCATGCATAGTTGCTTTTCCCGGTTTCAGTGGAATATGAAACGTCATTCGCGCCGGCGCAAACAGTGGCGAATCCCGAAATCAGCGGCACAGGTAATGGATGCACAGTCACCTGAAATGTGGTATCAACGCCGGTACAATCGCCAATCCTTGGCGTGATGGTATAAGTTACAACGGCGTCGCCGGGTCCGATATTTACAATGGTATCGTTGATGGTAAGTCCCGACTGGTTTACCGGATTTTTATGAATAACGGGTGTTCCGCTTGTTATTTGGTAAGTCCAGGTAGCGTCGGCGCCTGTTTGTGTAAAAGCTAAGGTGATCGCAGCCTTATCGCCGGAGCAAATTGGCTTTTCCGGTCCTGGAGGTAAGTTGATAAACATTGGAGGAGGACCAACATTGACAGTATCGGTGATGGTTCCCATACAGCTATCCTGTGAAAGCGATTCGATGGTGACAACATGGGGACCGATAACATTATAGGTGTGGGTAATCGTTGCATTGGTTGTTACTGCTGTAAAGGCGCTGTCGGTATCAAACCGCCATCTTCTTTTAACAATTGGCTGACTTTGATTGGTACTTGTGGAAATATCAGTAAAGGAGCTGGAATTTCCGACACAATTTATCACTGAAGAAAAATTGGCGTCAACCGAGGTAAAGGCAACTAATTGCTGAACATGTTTAACGAAGCATCCATTTGAGGCGGTCAATGTTAAATCAAATAAATTACCTGAAACAGCGCCCTGTGCTGTATTAATTGTAACACTTTGTCCATAGAAAATCGGAGCGGGAGTAGGACATAATATTGGGTCGGGGCAAAAAGGACCTTGCCATTTGTATTCAGCAAACCCTGGAGGACCAGACAATGTAACAAAGCCAGAGCCTTCGCAACCTGCCAGATCAATATTCATTGAACCGCAGGTTGTGGAAATATAGGCATACCCTGTATGTGCCGAATAGCTACAACCATGAACCGTAAATACTACATCAATGGTTTGCCCTAAAACAGTCATTTGAGATAAATCTATTCCAACGGTGTTCCAGTTTTTAAAAATTAATTTACTGGTGCCTTCTCCTAAGGAGTCCCATCCTGGCTGACCGTCGCCTGGATAGACGTCAAAAAAACCGCATAATGGGTCGAGTAACACTCCTGTCACATGATCTTTGATTTCAATGGTAAAACGCGGTCTTTTATCAGCCGTGTTATGAGTTGCATCATAGATTCCGCCAAGAACAACGGCACAGCGATAAATAAAAAACTGATTATCTGATCCAATTACCATTGGGTAAGTTAGCTGATCAATAGACCCTCCGCCATTATTAACCTGATGTTTCCCAATAAGAGCTGAATATGCTTCTCCAGGAAAAACAGAATTTATTACAGTTACAAAATTGTCGGGAGCTCCTGGCGCGGGAATGATTTGATAATGGCCTCCATTTGGCGAATTGATCCAAGGTTGATTTGGGTTATTGCATGGAGGAGGAAACTGGTTATTCCAATCCCCACAACAACCTGTCCAATTGGTAAAATCTCCCAAAGAAAAATTGGAGTTAGCGCAGGATGATGTTGGCGTTTGCCCATTCGCGCCGGTATAAAAACCAAGCGAAAAAAGAACCACGAAGAAAAAATAGGGAATTGGGATCCATGATCCCTTGCGGTCATTTATTTTCATCTGAAGGAGATAAATGCGATCATCCTGATAGGATTGGGGTTTCAAAACAGATTCGATGTAAAATTACAACAATTTTCTCACCCTAAGTTGGTGATTCTGATTTTTATACTCCCTCTGAATAAAAATGCTCATATTCAGCATTCTGGTATTACCGCCCCTGATAATCAATTAAGAGACATGGCAAGTTGTAAAAGGTTGCCTGCGCAGGATATATTTTCGTAAGCTGAAATCAGTGATTCGTGTATGCTTTACACTTCCTCTCCTTTTTCCCTTTGATTTGGGACTTTGAATATGGAAGTAAATCAGCCCAAACCCCAAATTACAAGGGAAAACGAGAGAGAGAGTCCGGGTTTACATGCCTATGGTTAATGGTTGTTTAAAAAGGCGTGTCGCTGCCAATATAGCATTCAATTCCGGAGTTGATAAACTGATCCCGGATTTTATAAAGATTATCCTTCGTTGGAATTGAAAATTCAGTTGTGTAATAAGTTTCGCCAAGTAAATTGTATTTCTCTCTGCCAAGATGATGAACCGGCAGTATGTTAATTTCATTTCTTCCTGTTTCCAGAATAAACCTTGCAGTGGCGGCAATATTTTCTGCATCATCATTGAATCCCGGAATTACTGGCATTCTGAAGATCAAACGTCCTTTGAACTCACTCGCCAGGTGTCGCGCATTAGCGAGGATACGTTGATGAGAATTGAAAACGATTGAAGGATTGGAGGAATTAGTGATTGAAGGATTGGAGAATTGAAGGATTGGAGAATTTTTTGATTGAATTTTATGGCAGCCGGATTTATATCCGGGGTCGGTCATTTTTTGATGTTTTTCCGGGTCAGAATGTTTAAGGTCAAAAAATATCCAGTCAAGAAAGGGTAAAGCAGGAGAGATATTTTGCCAGGCGACATTACCACACGTTTCAACTGCCGTATGAATGTATGAATCGTAACATCGTTTCAGTAAATCAAACGTGAATTTAGGTTGCAGAAAAGGTTCGCCACCGGTGAGGGTGACGCCTCCATCCGGTCCCCAGTATTGTCGGTCGCGGGTGATTTGCATGAATATTTCATCAACTGAAAGTTGATACCCAGCAAGCCTCAGCGCGCCCGAACAACATGCATTAATACATTCAAACGAAGAACAAACACCGCATTTGGTTTTATCAAATATCAGGAGATCGGCGTCGGGGTTTATGGCATCAGATGGGCATGCTGTAACACAAGCCATATCGTAAGTGCATTTCCGGGCATTCCAGAGTGGCTCGGGGTAAGGTGAAATACCTTCGGGGTTTGAACACCACGCACATTGCAGAGAACATCCTTTTAAAAATACCAGAGTGCGGCAGCCCGGACCATCATGAACCGAAAAGCCCTGGATATCGAAAAGGATTCCTTTGATCAGTTCAGTCCGAGCCATTTAAAATCAGCGCATTTAGCGGCAATCATATCAGGATAAGCCAGGGAAATTTCCATGCACTTCCCAAGGTAGTCGCGGTTTTCAGAATAGTTTGTGCAGAATTTGCATTTGGCGATTTTTTCAGCCTGAGCGCAGAAAGCGTCATCAGGCAAAATTTTCTCCTTGCTTTTTTTACACATTCCCATGAAAGCATCCACAGGAAGATAGTATCGGCAATCTCTACATGTATAGTTCATAGTTTATGGTTTCAGGTTCAAAGTTACAGGTTACAGGTTACAGGTTCCAAGTTCAAGGTTCAAGGTTCAAGGTTGAGCCCACTCCGAAAAGAAAGCAATTTGGACTAAAGTCCTGTAACTATCTGGTTATCAATTGCCACTACCTTAAGGTAGTGGCAATTCAAGTTGCTGACATTCCGGGCTTTAGCCAAATTTTGATTTTTATACCCACTTTTCGGAGTGGGCTCTATATTCTATATTCTATATTCTATATTCTATTATTCTACAGTTCCTCATATTCCGTTCTCGCAATCACCTCATCCTGTATTTGTTTACCAAGTTCAACCCAATACTGAGTGAAACCTGCCACGCGAACCAGCAGGCTGCGGTATTTTTCAGGTTCTGCCTGAGCTTGTTTAAGCATACGTGAATCAACAATATTAAACTGAACATGGAAACCGCCTTTGCGAAGGTATGCCCTGATTAGTTCCAGAAACTTTCTCGATCCCTGCCGCCCTTTTACTACTGAAGGATGAATTTTCATATTGAGCTGCGAATTCTGTGAAAGTGAATGATTCCAGCAGGTTGCCGAGTTGAAAAGAGCGTAAGGTCCGTTTTTATCAGTTCCCGGATATGCCGAAACTGATCCGTCGGAAAACGTTGTTCCACATAACCGCCCGTCGGGACCGGCGAGAGTGACAGCGCCCATTGGTCCGTGGGTTGATACCGAAATCTGACAGGCATACATCGGCTGGTCATAAAGCGAACGGTAATCGTGAGCCATTTCGCAGAACCAATCTTCCCATTCTTTCATAATGGCGTCAGCAAACGGGTTGTCATTACCGAACTTCGGCGCGTCAAGGCTTTGCTTGTGGATTTTTTTCCATTGATGATAATTATCGGTGGGAACCTGGTCAACCAACGAGTAGGAACCGGTTTCCTGTGCTGTACAATATCCGAAATTGGCAAGAAGCGCGCTCCTGTATTCATCGAGGCTGTAATATTTTTCAGTATAAACATTCTGTTTCAGCGCAGCAAGCGAATTTACCAGGTTGGCGGTGCCACAGCTTTCTATATTAAAGGTTGTGTTGTACCTCGATCCCATCTGCCCTATATCTTTTCCTTTTGCAAGACAATCGGGTTTGAGCATGGAATTTATCAGCGATGGCGAAATTTTCCGCCAGGCGTCATGCTGGATATTGTTAGTCAGGGTGAGAACGTGACATGCCCGGCTGAAATAATCCCTGAAAGCCTGCCAAAGCTCGATATATGTATTGAGTTTGTATCCATGCGATGGGAAAATCCGTTGTCCGGAGCGCATATCCATTCCATCGAACAGAGTAACTTCGAGAATTTTGGGAAGCGAAAGAAAATGAACTCCAACGCTCGTTGCAGGCGCCGATCCTCCGGGAATCCAGTGAATTTCGCCATCGAGTTCAAGAGGCGCCCAACTTCCGGGCGAAGTTTCAAGGCATCCGCCGATTGCCCATGCGCGGGCTTCCTCGATTGACATTCCTTCATGACCATAGTTGTTGACAAGAAATTCCATGGCTCCCTGGTTGTTGACCCAGGCGGGATATCCGGTTCCAATTTTTGTACATTCAACTCCTTTCAGCAGAAATTCCTCCGGCAGTTTTTCATCATAAAGCATCGATAGCGTTGGCTGAGGAGTATCGCAGCTTATTCCGGCTTCGATGATAAGCATTTCAAGTTCGTTGGCGGCGGATGTTCCATCTTTTAGCAATCCGCCAATACACAGGTTATTAAAGGTGTTTCCTGAAAGAACGCCTCCTACAACGCCCATTGATGCAAAACAATCAATTTCGGTGAATTTAACTCTCATACATTCGAGCAGTTCGATGGTTTTTTCCTGGTTAATCACCCCGTTTTTTATGTCGCGTTTCCAGAAAGGATAAAGAACCTGACCAACCCTTCCCGGCGATAAACCGGAGATTGCATCCTCATTCAGAACTGCGACGTGAAAAGTCCAGATCATCTGAAGAGCGTCGTGAAATGAGCGGGGCGGTTTTGAAGAAATCCAGTCAAGCCGGTCAGCCATTTCAAGGTATTCTGATTTTTGTTTTTCTTCTGTTTCAATGGAAGCAAGAAAAAGAGCCTCTTCGGAATAATTCCTGATCCAATGTTGCAAGCCTTCAAGCATAATGATTGTGGCGCGGAAAAAATAGAGACGGTCCATGTCGGGATAACCGGCAACTTCTGCAATACTTTCCCTGCATTGGTTGATTAAATCGTCAATTCCGAATTGGAGAGGATAATAATAGTTCATCACCTCGCGCCCCTGCGGAAGGGTATATCCCGAATCGAACATACAAATCACCGAACGCATCAGAGCTTCCTTTTCGCTATATCCTGGAACCAATTGTTCGTACTTATGCCCCACGTCGTCAACCGATTTATCTTTCCATTTCTTTGCAACTTCAATCATAATTGGCATCTCCTCAACTCTTACGCCAAATTTGCCTGCGATGGAAATAACCTTTCCAATACTTTTGGTAACGTTGCCGCCACCTTTGCCCATAGTAGTAAATGAATCGGCTGTAAGTTTTCCCGACTCCTGCGCTTCCTTGTAAAGTTTGTCTTCGGCTGCCATAAAAAAGGCTTCCGAAAGCCAGGGCATTGGAAAGGAACCCCTCAGAAATGCTGCTTTTCCCATGGAAAGAAGTTCGCCAGGGAATATCGCCGGCGTAAGATGCATAAAACCTGCTTTCATTGCTTCAGCGCGGCGGGTGATGGGAATTTCGCCATCCAGTTCTTCCCAGCGTCGGGTGTACCAGTACGGAAATTCGAGAGACACGGATGATTTTGCTTCGAGGTAAAGGTCGCGGGCAACCTTGGCGCGCGGCGTTAATGGTCGCTTGGTTTCCCTCTCTTCAATCAGGTCGGCGGGTTGCTTACCATAATAATTGATATGGGTTTCTGTGATGTCGGACATGGTTGTAGTTTTTACTGGTTTTTATTCGGTTGATTATTATACAAATATATCTACAAATATGGTAATGGGCTATAAAACGAAGTCATATTACAACCGTTTCATCTGCATCATACTTGCTAATGAAAGCAGAATCCCCAGTATGACGCTGTAAACTGCCGCAACGAGAATCCGGTATCCTTCAGGGAGCATAAAATTTAAGGTTTGCGCCGGTATCCAGAAAAGCGGAATAGTTTTTTTCAGGACAAAATTCCAGAATGTTACCCAGTCGCCCTCATGAATGTAACGTCCAACAGGAATTGGCGTCAGAAATCCCTTCAAAGTTCCGCCGGTATTCATGATATGCATGTCGGTAATGCGATGAAAAGCCATGAAAACCGGGGCAAAGAGCAGATTCATCAGGGTTCCGACGCTGAAAGCCGATAGAAGTTTCAGCCAGGTAAATCCAGGGTGACGAAGAATGTCAGCCGGATTGCCTTCAGGAAATACAATACCCATAGTTTTCAAAACCACAGGCGATCCTTCGCCGAAAATAACGAAGGCAATTTTTATTACAACTCCGAGAAATCCCCAAACCAACGCTCTCGGCAGCAAACCAAAGCCGGGTTTATTATAAAAGCCGGTGCGAATCCGAAGCCCAAGACATTCTCCGAAAGTAGCAAGAATGGCGAACTTGATAAAACTAACGCAATATGGAAATGTGGCATTTGTGAAGTGGTATGCCTTTAATACAGATGGAAAGAGGAAAAATGGAAGAAAAATTATGATTATTGCAAGTACAACAATGACGTCAGATCTTTTCATTCCGGCAGACGAATTATTTGAGATAATCGGCTAATCTTTTTTCGACATTTCGGTAAAATATTTGTAGAAATAGGGAATCGTCTCAACTCCTTTAAAGAAATTTTCCAGAGGAAAGTTTTCATTTGGAGAATGATTTGCATCAGATTCCAGCCCAAATCCCATCAGAATTGTCTTTACTCCGAGAATCTCTTCAAACTGTGGAATGATCGGGATACTGCCGCCGCTACGAACCGGGATCGGTTTTTTGCCCATAGTGGTTTCCATTGCCTTACTTGCAGCGAGATAGCCTATGGTATCAATAGGCGAAACATAAGCCGTACCTCCATGAAGAGCTTCAACTTTTACTTTTACATAATCAGGAGCAATAGCTTTGAAATGCGCTTCAAATAATTCGCCAATCTTCACGTAATCCTGATTGGGAACCAACCGCATTGAAATTTTGGCATAAGCTTTTGAAGGAAGCACTGTTTTTGTTCCCTCAGCGATATAACCGCCCCAGATTCCGTTTACATCAAGTGTTGGCCTGATTCCGGTGCGTTCTTTGGTTGTATATCCGGCTTCTCCATACAATGAATTTACCCCGAGGTTTTTCTTGTAAACTTCTTCGTCAAAAGGAGCTTTTGCCATTTCAGCGCGCTCTTCAACGCTGATTTGAATAACATCGTCATAAAATCCGGGAATGGTTATTCTTCCCTGATCGTCGGTAAGCGAGGCTATCAATTTCGTAAGCGCGTTTACCGGATTCGCCACCGCGCCGCCAAAAATTCCGGAATGGAGATCGCTGGCTGGTCCGGTTACTTCTACCTGCATGTATGCCAACCCCCTAAGACCGACAGTAATTGATGGATTTTTCAGGGAAATCATACTCGTATCTGAAACGAGAATGACGTCGGATTTCAACATCTCTTTGTAATTCGTGCAAAATGGACCAATGGTTGCCGACCCAACCTCTTCTTCTCCTTCAATCATGAACTTGACATTGCAGGGGAGCGTATTGGTGCGAACCATTAACTCAAGCGCCTTGGCGTGCATAAATGACTGTCCTTTGTCGTCGTCGGCGCCGCGGGCATAAATCTTACCATCGCGAACCTCCGGTTTGAATGGTTGTGAAGTCCAAAGTTCAATCGGATCAACCGGCATTACATCATAATGACCATAAACAAGAACAGTGGGAAGAGCGAGGTCAATGATCTTTTCGCCATAAACAATCGGATTTCCTCCTTCGGTAGGAAAAATCTCAATCCGGTTGCAACCTGCTTCGCGCAGCATTTTGCGCCAGTATTCTGCCGCCCTTACCATATCGTCTTTATAATCGGCAGAAGAACTGATTGATGGAATCCGGATCAGTCCGAAAAGTTCCTGAATAAACCTGTCTCTGTGTTCATCAATGTATTGTTTAATGTAGTCCATGTTGCAGTGGTTTTATTTTGCAAAAGTAGAAATATTACAAACAACTATTCTATGTATATTTGGCTCAGAAAGCAATAAGCAAGATATATGGATAAATTCAATTATCTGAATCAACCCGACAACAGTTTTATTGACGGTTTATACGAACAATACAAACAGGATTCTCAATTGGTGGATGAAAGCTGGCGTAAATTTTTTGAAGGATTCGAGTTTTGCCAGACCAGCTTCAAAACCGATGCGGGAGAGTCGTTTGTAGTGCCCAATGAATTTAAGGTTATCAACCTGATCAATGGGTACAGAACGCGCGGTCATCTCTTCACAAAAACCAACCCGGTAAGAACAAGACGACAATACCTTCCTACGCTGGATATTGAGAATTTTAGCCTCAGTAGCGAAGATTTGGCAAAAACTTACCAGGCAGGCAAGGAGCTGGGAATTGGCAACGCAAAACTGTCGGAAATAATATCGCACCTGCAAAAAACCTACTGTCAGTCAATCGGAGTTGAATATTTTTACATCCGCCATCCTGAAATTGTTGAATGGTTTAAGGCAAAAATGGAAGCTGATTGCAATACGCCCCGGTTTTCAAAGGATGAAAAAAAAGAGATTCTAAAGAAACTTGCCGAGGGCGTTCTCTTTGAAAAATTTATTCATAAAAAATTTCCAGGTCAGAAAAGTTTCTCTCTCGAAGGAGTCGAATCGCTTATCCCCGCGCTTGAAACAGTCATTCAGCATGGCGCTGAACTGGGCATAGAAGATTTTGTTATTGGCATGGCGCATCGCGGACGTTTAAATGTGCTCGGCAACATCATGCACAAACCTTTTACCCAGATTTTTTCGGAATTTGAAGGAAAAGAATATGAAGATGAGGATTTATTAGGCGACGTTAAATATCATCTGGGATATTCCAACGATATTACCACCCAATCCGGTAAAAAGGCGAGGTTGACTTTGGCTCCGAATCCTTCTCATCTCGAAACCGTTGATCCGGTGGTGGAAGGAATTGCAAGAGCAAAAATTGATCATATCTATAACAACGACAACGGAAAAGTCGCGCCTGTGCTAGTTCATGGCGACGCCTCCATTTCGGGACAGGGCATTATTTATGAACTGATTCAGATGTCGGAACTGGAAGGATATAAAACGGGAGGAACGATTCATATTGTTGTCAATAACCAGATTGGGTTTACCACCAATTATCTTGATGGTCGTTCAAGCGTTTATTGCACCGATGTTGCAAAAACCATTCAGTCTCCAATCTTCCATGTGAATGCCGATGACGTGGAAGCGGTTGTTTATACGGTGAAGCTCGCGATGGAGTTCAGGGCAAAGTTTCGCAAAGATATTTTTATTGATCTGCTTGGATATCGCAAATATGGTCATAATGAAAGCGATGAACCACGATTTACCCAACCCATTCTTTATAAAATTATTGAACAGCACCCGGATCCACTTGAAATTTATCTGAATAAACCTGAAGATGAAGCCTTCGCAGATTCAAACGAGATTTCACAAATTAAATCGGCTATTAATAATAAACTGGAGGAGGGATTTGAAGAAGCAAAAACTATTGTCAAAGGGGATATTATGCCATTTCTTGGCGACCGTTGGACAGGCATGCGCAAGGCAACGCCCGGCGACTTCCTTCATTCGCCAACCACTGCCATCAGTGAAGAAACCTTCATGGCAATTGGTCGGAAATTAACGACATTACCAGAGGGCAAAACCTTCTTCCGAAAAATTGTGAAGATGCAGGAAGATCGCAGAAATATGCTCGAAACCGGAAAACTCGATTGGGCAATGGGCGAACTGATGGCTTATGGATCGTTACTTTCAGAGGGACGTCCGGTAAGAATCAGCGGTCAGGATTGCCAACGGGGTACTTTCAGCCATCGGCACGCAGCGCTCACTGTTGAGGATTCAGAAGAAAAATATTTTCCTTTGGAACACATATCCGGCGACCAGGGAAGATTCAACATTTACAATTCGCTTTTATCAGAATATGGCGTTCTTGGATTTGATTATGGTTATGCATTTACCACTCCGCAAGGACTCACTGTGTGGGAAGCCCAGTTCGGCGATTTCAGCAATGGCGCACAGATTGTGATTGACCAGTATCTCAGCAGCGCCGAGGATAAATGGAAAGTGATGAACGGACTTGTTTTGCTGCTGCCGCATGGTTTTGAAGGGCAGGGACCGGAACATTCATCTGCGCGGCTTGAAAGGTTCCTGTCGCTGTGCGGTCATCATAATATTATAATAGTAAACTGCACCACGCCGGCTAATTTTTTCCATGTACTTCGTCGGCAGTTATATTGGCATTTCCGGAAACCGTTGGTAGTTTTCACGCCGAAAAGTCTGCTGCGGCATCCACGTTGTGTATCATCGGTTAGCGATTTTACAAACGGAGGTTTTTCTGAGGTAATTGATGATGCAAAAGCCGATCCGGCAAAAGTTGACAGGCTGGTGTTTTGCAGCGGGAAAGTGTGGTATGACATTATCGAAGAACGTGAAAAACTACAGCGCGACAATGTTGCCGTAGTGCGTGTAGAACAACTTTATCCGCTGCCGGTTAACCAACTGAATGACGTCATCAGGAAATATTCTGGCGCAAAACATTACGAATGGGTTCAGGAAGAACCTGTCAATATGGGCGCGTGGAAGTCCATCCTAATTAATTTCAATACTGTCAAACTGCATCACGTAGCTCGTCCGGCAAGTGGCAGCCCGGCAACAGGTTCATCTCGGTTGCATAAAATCCAGCAGAAATTGATTGTAGAAAAAGCGCTTGGGAAATGCACCTGCGAACATGCCAACGGTTCGTGCCGCTTACATTGCGCCGAACATGAGTTTCAAATTGTTTAATAGTTTCGATAGCGCGGCTCAGGAATTTTTTTTGGAAGTTTTTCAATCAATCATGGTAATTTTGCAATCCGAAAAGTTATGAATACCGAACCTGGATAAACCAGAAAAGACAAAGAACAATTAACAAAACACAAATAAATTCGAAAATTTTTAAAATTCAAAATTCAAAAACAAGACCGATAAAGTCTATTCTTCCTGTTTGAAATTTAGTGATTTATTTTTGTTTTTTATTTGTTATTTTCATTTTGCATTTTGTAATTTATGCCAAAAAAACATCAATTTCAAAAGTAAGACAAATTCTCTGCGGTTTTCAGCAGAGGAACGCAGAGAAAAACAGAAGACTAAATACTCACCTTAAATTTGACGAAAACATACATGTCAATCGAAATAAAAGTTCCAAGTCCAGGTGAGTCAATCACTCAGGTACAAATTGCCAAATGGCTGGTTGCCGATGGCGACGCCGTAGAAAAAGATCAGGAAATTGTGGAGATAGATTCCGATAAAGCCTCATTTCCGGTGACAACCCCCGAAAACGGCATTATAAAAATCATGGCTCTTGAAGGCGAAACACTCTCAGTCGGAGCAACCATCGCTTTTATCGAAGTCTCCAACCCCTCTGATCTCCCTCCAAAACCATCACCCCCCGCCACCTCCAACTTACCAACTCACCAACTTACCAACTTACCAACCCACCAACTTTCCAGCTTACCAGCGTCCCCTCTCGCCCGAAAAATCATTGAAGAGAAGAAAATCCCTGCCGCCGAATTAACCGCCACTTTTCCGGGAAAAAGAATTACCCGAAAAGATGTTGAAGCGTTTGTCAGCAGAAAGTTACAGGGAGAGCCAAAAGTGATTTTCGCCGGTTCGAGAGAATCAGATCGGAAAAAGATGACCATGTTAAGGCTGAAACTGAGTGAAAGGCTTGTCAATGTGAAGAAACAGACTGCCATGCTTACCACCTTCAACGAAATTAACATGCAGGCGGCGCTGTCAATTAAAGAAAAGTATTCCGGGATATTTAAAGAACGATTTGGCGTGGGAATAGGATTGACATCGTTTTTCACCAAAGCCGTGACGATTGCTCTGAAAGAGTTTCCACAGATAAATTCAATGATTGACGGCGACGAGATTGTTACTCCCCGCTATGCCGATATCGGGATTGCCGTAAGCGCTCCGAAAGGTCTTGTTGTGCCGGTTCTTCGGAACACCGAGATGATGAGCGTCGCCGAAATTGAAATAAAGATAAAGGAGCTTGCAGGAAAAGCCCGCGACAATAAAATCACTATTGACGACATGAAAGGAGGAACATTTACCATTACCAACGGCGGCGTTTTCGGTTCATTAATGTCAACCCCGATATTAAATCCGCCTCAGAGCGCCATACTTGGAATGCATAAAATCCAGGAACGACCAATAGCACAGAATGGTCAGGTGGTAATCGCCCCGATGATGTACGTGGCATTGTCGTACGACCACAGGATCATTGACGGTCGGGAATCCGTAAGTTTTCTCGTTAAGGTGAAGGAGCTGATTGAAGATCCCGTTAAAATGCTCACCGAAGGCATTGATCCCATTAAATTACTGTTAGATTTGTAACCGCCGAATATGAGAAAATATGTGGATTTTCTGGTTGTAGGATCAGGCATTGCCGGTCTTACCTTTGCCTTGAAAGTGGCAAAATACGGAAGGGTTTGTATAGTCACCAAGTCGAAAATGGACGATACCGCTACAAGTTGGGCGCAAGGCGGTATTGCCGCCGTGATGTACACGCCTGATACTTTCGAAAAACATATTCAGGACACGATTGTAGCCGGCGACGGACTATGCAGCGAAGAAGTTGTGCGGTTCACCATCGAGGAATCAACCGAAAGGATTAAGGAACTGGTAAAATGGGGCGCCAAATTCGATAAAACAAAAACCGGGCGTTATGATCTTGCCAAAGAGGGCGGTCATTCCGAATACCGCGTTTTGCATCATAAAGACAGCACGGGCAGGGAAATTGAAAATACCCTGTTGGATCAGATAAAAAAGCATCCAAAAATCGAAATTCTTGAAGATCATTTTACCATTGATATCATTACTCAACATCATCTCGGACAGGAAGTCAACCGCAGGTCGGAGGGAATAACATGTTTTGGAGCATATCTGTTAAATCCGCGAACCCATCTCGTTGACACCATTTTATCGAAAGTAACCCTTATTGCCACCGGCGGCGCGGGAAATGTATATAACAGCACAACCAATCCCCTTATTGCAACCGGCGACGGCATAGCCATGGTTTATCGCGCCAAAGGAACCATCGAAAACATGGAATTCATTCAGTTTCATCCTACCGCCCTTTACCATCCCGATGAAAAACCCTCCTTTCTGATAACTGAAGCGTTGCGCGGTTTCGGCGCTGTGTTGAAAACGAGAGACAGCAAGGAGTTCATGCACAAATATGATGCGCGACTTTCGCTGGCGCCGCGGGATATTGTCGCAAGAGCCATTGACAATGAATTGAAGATTTCCGGCGAGGATTATCTTTGGCTTGATTGCCGCCACCTCCATAAAAACGAACTGATAAACCATTTTCCAAATATCTACGCAAAATGTCTCAGCGTCGGAATTGATATAAGCAAGGATATGATACCGGTTGTTCCGGCGGCGCACTATACCTGCGGCGGTATTAAAGTTGACGCTTATGGTCGTAGTTCAATTAAAAATCTTTTTGCTTCGGGCGAATGTTCCTCAACCGGCTTGCACGGCGCTAACCGGCTCGCATCCAATTCCCTGCTCGAATCGCTTGTTTTTTCGCATCGTGCCAGCGTTAATGCAACTGAAATTGTAAAGAATATCAACTATTGCGATGAAATCCCCGACTGGAATGCCGAAGGAATGGCGCTCAATGAAGAGATGGTGCTTATCACACAATCACTCAAAGAGGTGCAAACACTCATGAGCAGCTACGTTGGGATTGTCCGCTCAAATCTGCGGCTTCAGCGCGCCTTCGACAGGTTGGAGTTACTCTATCGTGAAACGGAGGATTTATACAGTAAATCCATCCTTACCAAACCATTGTGCGAATTACGGAATCTCATCAATATTGGTTACTATATCATCAAAGCCGCACAGAATCGCACCGAAAACAGAGGGTTGCACTATTCGATTGATTATTTAAAAAGCATACCAAAAAAATAAGTTATGGCGCTGATTAAAGCTGTGAGAGGAGTTTCACCGCAATTCGGGAAAAATTGTTTTCTGGCAGATAATGCCACTATCACCGGCGATGTAATTACCGGCGACGATTGTAGTATTTGGTTTAACGCGGTAATTCGCGGAGATGTTAATACTATCAGGATTGGGAATAACGTGAATATCCAGGATGGCGCAATCGTTCACTGTACATACCAGAAAGCGCCGGTAAGTATCGGAAATAATGTATCGGTTGCCCACAATGCCATTATTCATGGATGTACCATTCACGATAATGTTCTTATCGGGATGGGCGCAATTGTGATGGATGGCGCAGTTATCAACACTAATTCAATTGTTGGCGCCGGCGCGCTGATTACTGAAGGTACTGTTGTTGAATCAGGCAGTGTATGGGCAGGCATTCCAGCCAGAAAAGTGAAAGATATTGACCAGAAGCTGCTTGAAGGTCAGGTAAACCGGATTTCTCGAAATTACAATATGTACGCAAGTTGGTACAATCAGGAAAACGAAGAAGCTAAAAAGTAAAACTAATTCCATGCGTCCGGAAATCACTGCATCAAACGAATACCACACGCCGCAAAATACGCCGCATCTATTGTTAGACAGGCTGACATTTAACTCCAGGTTTCTGTTTACCGGACTGTTTCTCCGTACTGTATTTAAATCGCGGAGCATTGCCCAAAAAGGGTTTTACGACGCCCAAAAATGGGTTGATTCCTCTCATGAGATTTTTACCGATGTAGAGCGTTGCGGCGGAACAATCCATATCACCGGTTTGGATAATATCAGAAATTGCGAAGGTCCGGTAATCATTCTAAGCAATCACATGAGTACGCTTGAAACCATGATCTTTCCGGGAGTTATACAGCCGATAAAGCAGGTTACATTTGTGGTTAAGGAAGAATTGGTGAAACACTGGGCATTCAAAGATGTAATGTTATCGCGTAATCCCATAGTATTAAGCAGATCCAATCCAAGGGAGGATTTCCGAATCGTAATGGAGCAGGGCGCCGAAAGGTTGAAAGAAGGCGTTTCGATTGTGATTTTTCCCCAAAGCACCAGAAGAGTGATCTTTAATCCGGCGGAGTTTAATTCACTTGGGACAAAACTCGCTGCAAAAACCGGCGTGACAGTTATTCCAACGGCGATAAAAACCGATTTCTGGGGTTTTGGAAAATCTTCGAAATACCTCGGTCCCATTCACCGCGACAGACCCGTTCATATTGCCTTTGGCGAACCATTAACGATTCACGGCTCAGGAAAAGAGGAACATCAGAAAATTGTTGAATATATTGCAGCAAAAATCAAGAGTTGGCAGTAACTTAGCATTATAATTTTATGAAATATGGAACTCTGGAAAAAAAATCCTGTCATTTATGAAATCAACTCCTGGGTTTGGCTTGGCGAGTTGAGCGCGCAATTAAATTTCCCGGTTACTTTTGGAAATGTTCCCTACGAAAAATGGGATGAACTTGCACAACTTCAAATTGACGCCGTATGGTTTATGGGAGTTTGGGAACGAAGTCCGCGAGGAATTGCCATCTCTAATCTCAACGCCGGAAACCTGTCCGATTTCCGAAGGGCGCTCCCCGATTTTACCTTTGCCGACAATGTCGGGTCGCCTTACTGCATCAGGCGTTTTGTAGTTGACGAACATTTGGGCGGCAATGAAGGTTTGGCTGAAGCCCGCCGTCAACTTGCCAGGCGCGGCGTCAAACTGATTCTCGATTTCGTTCCCAACCACCTGGCGCATGATCATGCGTGGGTTGAGGAGTTTCCCGACTATTTCATCCAGGGAAACAAGGAAGATTTGCGCGACGATCCAATTACTTTTGTTCAGATAGGAGGCTCAATCTTTGCCTGCGGAAAAGATCCATTTTATCCTGCCTGGCAGGACGTTCTTCAGGTAAATATCTTCCATCCGGGATTACGAGGGGAGGCGATCGAAACTGTTGCGCAGATTTCCAGGCAATGCGACGGCGTGCGCTGTGATATGGCTATGCTTGTGATGACTGATATTTTTGAAGAAACATGGAAAAAACGAGCAGGTTCGCGACCTGAATTGGAATATTGGGAAGAGCTAATCCCGGCGGTAAAACGAGTTAACCGCGATTTTATATTTATCGCCGAAGCTTACTGGGACAAAGAATGGGCGCTTCAGCGGCAGGGATTTGATTATTGCTACGATAAGCGGCTAAACGACCGGCTGGCAAATGATTCCGCTGCGGATATCCGGCTTCACCTTACTGCCGACAACAACTATCAGTCGAAACTTATCCGTTTTATCGAAAACCATGATGAGCCAAGGCATGTTACTGTTTTCAAACCGGAGAAGGTTCAGGCGGCTGCCATAATATCGTCAACATTGCCGGGAGCAAGGCTGTTCCATGAAGGTCAGTTTGAGGGGCGGCGCGTTCGGTTGCCGGTGTTCCTGCAGCGTCGCCCGGACGAACCGGTTGACGAAGATTTACACGACTTCTATTATCGTTTACTCAGCGTTATCAGGAATCCAGTTTTCAGGAAAGGCTACTGGCAACTATGCGAGCGGTATGGTTGGCATGACAACGAAAATTACATAAGCCTCCTGGCATGGCGTTGGTGCGATGGCGATAACCTGTTTCTTGTTGTTGTAAATTATTCCGATCAACCGGCACAGGGACGCGTTCGCCTGCCCGGTAACGATCTGCGTGGAAGAAACTGGCGGTTAAACGACGCCATGAGCGAAATTACCTTTGAACGCAACGGCGACGAGATGCACGGCGAAGGGCTTTATGTTGCATTGGCGCCATGGAAAAGTCATCTGTTCAGGTTCTTTATGGTGTAGGTTCAGACTTCCTGACCTCATATTTCAGGAAAAAACCACCTTGATCCGCAAAGAGCAAATCAATCAGAAATCGGAGGTTTTGAAAAAAGATATGGAGGTGACTTGGACGGGGATGCCTGGATGGATATTGTAAATGCTTTTACTATGATGTTATTTTTTAAAGTAGGCATTCCACTCAGAAACAAGGTAAAATGACTTCTATTTTCAGCGTCCTTAATTAGCCAATATCTTCAATAACCAAAAAGGTATCCCCTTTTACGAGAGGTGATACCTTTATCAAACCAAGCAATACCTTTAATTTTATACTTTGCCTTAAAACGCTTTCGGTTTAAAACCAGGCTCATTTACAATTGACGAACTATTTCCTGTGGCTTTGATAACAAATAAACCCTGATTTTGTGCCGTGCGGTCGCTGGAGCCATTGGCGGTGATAAAGGCTACCGCTCCATAAATAATCAGGTTTTTGTACTCAGGCATAAATGATTTCGCCTTCCACAATTTCTCGTGAAAATCATCAATATCCTGAGGCCTTAGGGTAGTTTTTACTTCAACAATAACCATTTCGCTGCCATTTATTGCAATTAAATCAAATTCATAATTATGCCCTTCTTTGTTACCTCTTCGTCTCTGTAGAATGCTTTCGACCTGTATTTCTCGTTCTTTGAGCAAATTTATCAAATCACCTTCAACCAGCGATTCTACTAATTTTCCCCATTGAGTTGTAAACAATCTGTCGAGTTCTCTGATTTTTCTATCTGTTTCTTTAAACTGTTTATCAGTTTCCTGAAACTTCTCAGTAAGAATTCTGTCAGTCTCCTGAAACTTCTCTGTAAGAATTCTGTCAGTCTCCTTTAATTGTCGGTCGGTTTCCTGAAACATTTTCCATACCTGCTCAAAATCGAGTGGCTTGGTGTAGGGAACAATGGGTTCTTCGGCTATGTTTTCGGTTTCCATGTTTTGTATATTCCAGGTGCAAAGATACAGCAAAATCTGATTTTGAACAGGAAACGGCTTGGGCTATATCGTAACAAAAGGTTTCACCTTTTGGGAAGGTGAAACCTTTGCTCCTCCAAAGTAAATTATGCTTCGCCACGATTCGGCTGCGCTCAGCAAAAGTCGGTGGAGAGATCGCGCTGATTAAAATTGTTTCAAATCTTTGTGACCCCACCCTAAATCCCTCCCCAAAAAAGGGAAAGACTGACTATGCTTTCTACTGCTAATACACGACCCCTCCCTAAATCCCTCCCCAAAAAAGGGAAAGACTGACTATGCTTTCTACTGCTAATACACGACCCCTCCCTAAATCCCTCCCCAAAAAGGGAGGGACTAACTATCCCATTTCGAAGAAGACGAGGTAAATTGTACTTCATCGAATCGGAACTATACGAATGGATCGAATCAAGCGCCCATTCAACAACCGCACAAATCGAAGCCGCCACTCTAAAAAGCCTCCAACGGTAATCCGATTCCCTTTATTCTCTTAACTAACCGCCTCTTTCAACCCATCAACTCATTAACCTTCAACCTTCAACCATTATGACCTATCTATCAATTTATTACGACAACGTGCAAAGTCATTTAGTCGCAACAATCAACCCCGAAACCAAACTCAAAGTAGCCTGGTTAAGATCGCAAAACAAAATCATCGTATCAAAAAAGGATAAAATACTTACAACCATAGTCACCTTGCCAAATTTATCAGCCGCCGCTTTCATTGACTATTGTTGCAAGGTTTCAAAAGGGAAATTGTAAAATCAATCCATTCAATCCCTTCAATCAATCCAATCTTCTCAATCCCTTCAATCTATGTCAACAGAAACAACATCGCTCAAAAAATTCGACCCAAAATCGGTTGAGGTAATTCTATCCAAAGTCAACACCATGAAAGATGTTGGCGGCATCAATCTTCCTCCCGATTACAGCCCCGAAAACGCCCTCCGCTCCGCATTGCTGAAACTTCAGGAACCAGACAAAAATGGCGTAACACTTCTTGATAAAGCCAGCCATCACTCTGTTTCGCAAGCCCTGTTCAACATGGTAGTACAAGGCTTAAACCCCGCAAAAAACCAATGCAGCTTCATCCCTTATGGCGACAAAATTATTATGCAGCGCGAGTACGCCGGCAGCATCGCCCTGGCTCGCCGGTTCAGCGCAATGAAAGATATATTCGCCAGCATAATTTACCAGGACGATGTTTTCGAATATGAACTCGATACAACTACCGGAATGAAAAAAATCAAAAACCATTCCCAACGCCTCGAAAACATTGATGACACAAAAATCAAAGGAGCTTATGCAGTGGTCACTTTTGCCGACGGCTCTTTCAATACCGAAATCATGACCATCGCTCAAATCCAGCAATCATGGAAAATGGGATCAACACAAGGCAACAGTCCGGCTCATAGAAATTTCCCAGGCGAAATGGCTAAAAAACCGGTCATAAACCGCGCATGTAAACTACTTATCGCGGCAAGCGACGACAGTGTTTTAATGGAACCGGTTGATTTCAGTCGCGCATCCAAATCAAAAGCAATAATCGAATCCGAAGCAAATCAAGGCGATTACCTCGAAAATCCCGACGAACTGGAGGAGGCGTCAATATTAGATATCAGCGATCCCGAACCGGTAAACTCTTCAAAAAAACCGGAATTCAAACGTGAATGGAAACATGAAAAACCCGATTTCTGATGGTACTCAAAGTAATTGCCAGCGGGTCATCCGGTAACTGTTATCTCTTGCAATCCAATGCCGAAACATTAATCATCGAAGCCGGAGTAAGGTTGCAGGAGCTAAAAGCAGCGCTTGATTACGAACTTGCAAAAGTTGTCGGGTGTCTAATAACCCATTCTCATTGCGATCATAGCAAATATGCAAAGGACTATATGAAAGCTGGTATAATAGTTTATGCATCAAAAGAGACAATCTTATCATGTAATTTATCAGGCTACCGGCAACGCTATTTATCAACAGAACCCGGTACTGGTCACATTGCAGGCAATTTTATTTTTTCCAGCTTTCCAGTTCCGCATAGTGTTCCTACGGTTGGTTTTCTCATTTATCACACCTCTGCCGGTACTATCTTTTTCGTAACCGATGCAGCTTACATCCCCAATAAATTCAAAAACCTCTGCCACATCCTTATCGAAGCCAATTACGACGAAACCATACTAAAGACCGACAGGGCTGTGGGCAACCACATGAGCCTCTCTACCTGCATGCACTTTCTCAAATCAAATGACATCACACAGGTGCAAAATATTGTACTACTCCACCTCAGCAAAGAAAATTCAAACGCAAACATGTTCTCAAAGTCCGTAAAATCAATAGCCCCAAAAGCCAACGTTTTTATTGCCGACAAAAACCTTGAAATTAATTTATCAAAACATCCATTCTAATCCCTTCAATCCACCACCATGAAAATCCAACTCAAACAACTCACCCTTTCAAACTTCAAAGGCATAAAACAACTCACCATCAATTTCAACGATGTAACCAACATCCACGGCGAAAACGCTACCGGAAAATCAACAATATTCGATGCCTTTACCTGGCTGCTATTCGGAAAAGATTCGCACGAGGTAAAAGATTTCAATATCAAAACCCTCGCCTCCGACGGCAAGGCAATCCCAATGCTCGAACATTCGGTAGAAGGCGTTCTCGATGTTGATCGTAGAGACGCAATGCCTTGCGTCTCCTCCCAGCGCGTCCCCTCTTCCTCCGAGTGCGTCTCTTCCTCCCCCTCCGAAATCATCCTGAAACGCATTTACCACGAAAAATGGCAACGAAAACGTGGCGCCGAAGAAACCGAAATGACGAGACACGAAACCACCTATTTTATTAATGGCGTTCCATTGCAGGCAGGCGATTACAATTCAAAAATTGCTGCAATTGTAAACGAAGGACTGTTTAAACTTCTTACATCAACACTCTATTTCAACTCGCTAAAATGGCAGGACCGCAGAGATATTTTGCTGCCGGTTGCCGGCGATATTTCACAAACAGAAATTATTGCAGGTATGCCGAATCAATCAGTCAAAACCATAAACTTAATTCTATCATCAGGCAAAAACCTCGCCGATTTCCGCAAAGAAATTGCCGTCGCCAAAAAAGGTTTAACCGACGAACTTAATGCAATTCCGGCGCGGGTTGACGAAGTTGAAAAATCAAAACCGGAAGCGGCAAACTTTGTCCAGGTTAAAAACGATTTATCCGCCAAAAAATCAGCGTTAAACGAAATCGAAAACGCCATCACCAACCAGGTTGACGCCTACAAAACTCAAAGCGATATCATCGAATCCCTCCACGACCAAATCGCCTCGCTCAAAGAAAAACAAAGAGAATTGAAATTCAACATCTTAAACGAAGCGCAAAAAAAGGAAAATGAACAAACATTAAAAATCAACGACCTGAAACAAAAATTAACCGGCAACGCCAGCCAGGTAAACAACATCCAACATTCACTGAAATTAACCCTCTTGGAAATTTCAGCAACCGAAGAAGAAATTACAAACCTCAGAAATACCTGGACACAAATATCTAATGAAACATTTGAACTTGATGAAAATACCCTCATCTGTCCAACATGCAACCGTAAACTCGAACAAAGCAATATTACCGAAAAAATAACATCCTTACAACAATACTTTGAGCAAAATACATCTTCCAGGCTAACCGATATTTCAGCAAAAGGCAAGTTACTTTCAACTCTACTCATCGAAAAAACCGAATACGCCAAATCCCAACAAAATGAAATCGAAGCAATCGAAAACCGCATCGCAGATATTTCAAATCAATACGACATTTCCGTATCCGAAACCGCGCCGGGTACGTATAGTAGAGACGCAATGCATTGCGTATCTATCCAATCCCAAATCGAATCCCTCCAATCCCAAATCCTCGAAATCCAAAAACTCGACATTAATTCCCTGAAAATCCAAAAAACAGAAACCCTCACCGAAATTTACAACCTTGAAGTAATATTAAACAGAGAACAAGTTATTCAACGGGCAAACGACCGAATCAAAGCCTTGCTCGAAAACGAAAAAACCCTGATAGCAGAAATCTGCGAACTCGAAAAGCGTGAATTCGCAATTATTGCTTACAGCCACTCAAAAATGAATCTGGTTGAAGCAAAAATCAACGCGAAATTTAAAAATGTTCAATTCCGGCTATTCAACCACCTTTTGAATGGCGGCGTCGAACTTTGCTGCATTTGTACAGTTAACGGCGTCCCCTTTTCCGATGTCAATTCAGCCGGCAAAATTCAAGCCGGCATCGAAATCATCAACACATTCAGCCAGTTTTTCAAAACCTGCGCCCCCATCTGGATAGACAACCGCGAATCCACCAACCTCATACCAGCCACCCAATCCCAAATTATCAACCTCATTGTATCAAAAGACAAATCCTCTTCAATCCCCTCAATCCCCTCAATCCCCTCAATCCCCTCAATCCCCTCAATCCCCTCAATCCCCTCAATCCCCTCAATCCCCTCAATCCCCTCAATCCCCCAGCCATGTCCATCATAGATACCGCCGAAGAATATCTGCTCGCAAATTTATCAGTAATCCCGGTCAGCAAAGACAAAAGAGCCACCATAAAATGGGAACAATATCAACGAATCCCAATCGAAATCAACGAATGTAGCCGGATTTTTTCCAATGCCTACGGAATCGCAATTATTTCCGGCGCAGTTTCCGGCGGACTCGAAGTTTTGGACTTCGATTCACATGGCAACGATATTAATGCAATCTACAACCAGTTCATTGCTAACGATACCGTCCGATTTTTACTATCAATGTATCATCCGGCAATCTAAATCTCTCCACGGGGCGGCATCCATATAATATACAGGTATGAAGCCGACTCCTATGAAGGCAATCGAAAACTCGCAAATTGGGAAAACGGCGAATCAATGATCGAAACAAGAGGCGAAGGCGGCTATACCGTTGTTCATCCCACTCCAAATTACCGGTTAACTACTGGTAACATTTCCTCTATCACTGCATTAACCCTCGAGCAAAGAAACTACCTAATAGATTTTGCCAAAACGTTCAACCGGCAATTTGTTGTCGCATCCCCGAGTGTCCCCGGTGTCCCCGATGTCCCCGGTGTCCCTCATGTCCCAAAACCCTTCTTCCACAACACCGACCCAATCAGCTATTTCAATTGGAACTGCCAGCCATACGCTAAACCAAATTTTATACCTCCATCCAGAGCGGCTTATGCCGATACTGGTAATGGTTAGCAAAGAACGCCAGACCGGAAAAACTACATTTCTAAACTGGCTCATGATGGTTTTTGGCGACAACATGGCAATGGTTTCTCCCGACGACCTTATCAATGGTTTCAATTCAACCTACGCAAGCAGCAACATCATTGCAGTGGAAGAAACTTTACTGGAAAAGGCAATCACTGTCGAAAAAATCAAAGCCCTGGCAACCTCCAAATTCATATCAATAAACCAAAAATTTATATGCCAGTACAAAGTTCCATTTTACGGAAAAATAATCCTTACATCTAACAACGAAGATAAGTTTGCCCGCATTGACGATGATGAAATCAGGTTTTTTATTCGGAAAGTTAAAATACCGACAATCGAAAATCACAACATCGAAGCCGACATGGTTTCCGAAATCCCGGCATTTCTTCATTACCTTACTACCTTGCCTCCGGTTGATTTCACCCACGACAGAACAGGTTTTACCCCTGCCGAACATCAAAACAACTCGCTAAGCGTAGTCAAAAGCGAATCAAAATCAGGGCTTTATAAATCAATCCAAATTCTATTTGAAGACCTTTTTTTGAATGATCTCCAAAATCATACCGATTTCTTTGCAGACATTAAAAGCATCAAACAGCGTTTTTTTGCCACCGACTCAAAAATTGATTTGTCTTTTATCAAAAATGTGCTCAAAAATGAATTCAACCTTCTACCATCAACGGAATCAATAAGATTCAATCCATTTTTTAGTGAACAAATGAAAACAGGCAGGCCGTATCATTTCAAGAGGGAAATGTTTACAAAAGACAATCCGATAAAATCAAACTCATTTTCAACCCCAAATTTGCCATTCTAATTTTTTGTCCCACCTGTCACAACTGTCACAAATTGATATTTTTTTGTGACACATTTTGTGACAACATAACTAATTAATAAACAATCATATAAATCATTTTGTCACAATGTCACAAAATATTTTGAAAAAATAGTAAAAAAATAAACTTTTAGCATTGCTAAAGTTTATTTTTTCCCGGTTTTAAATATTTTTTTTGTGACATTGATAATAACCCTGGCATCGTTCTTTGAATCAATTTATTATCATGTCACAATTTCAATTAATGTTTTGTGACACTTTGTGACAATTGTCACAAAAAAATTCCGTAAAAAATATTTTGTGACACTTTTGTGACACTTTTGTGACAGCTTAACTATTTAATTTACTATTATTTATATTTGTTAGTCACAAAATAATATAATAAAATAAGTATCTATAGGGGGAAATTATATTAATAATATATAAATATACAGTTTATAGATTTTTCTGATACCCATTTTTGTGACAACTGCATTTATATCACATAACATACTTTGTACCAATATTTTAAACCCGTCACAATTTTATTTTCGTCAAAATAATTTGTGACAAACCCTTTTTCAGCCAAAAAATCAATTTTCACCCCCAACTCTTAATTTCATGGATAAGCACATCGCAAAGCTCAACAAAATGATTCAACAGGACATGTTCGACCGGCATCCGAACGACCCCAAAGGTTTTTGGGAAAATGTCGGTAAAATCACTGTAAACTCCGCAAACTCTCTAACCAAAGCAGTTATCAAATTCATCCGGTTAAAAGGCTATCACGCCGACAATATCAAAGTTACCCGTCGTATGATTGACAACCGGGTTACTTATACCGACGTACTCGGACATGTAAGGCAAATCGGAAGTTGCAAATGGATCAAATCGAGCATGAAAATCGGCTCAGCCGACATATCTGCCACGCTCCAGGGAGGAAAATCGGTCATGATTGAGGTAAAGTGGGGCAAAGACCGTCAAAGTGAAGCTCAAAAACGATTTCAGGCATCTATCGAAAAAGCCGGAGGCGTTTACCTGATCATTCACAAATTTGAAGAGTTCTACGAATGGTATATGGCAAATTATCCCGATTCAATAAAATAACCATTTTAAAAGCCTCAGATTAAATTTATAGTGTAAATCAAACAAAGCCCCCCACCAATCAGGCAATAATAATTCAACACAGAGGCTGAAATAATCCTTAAAACGAAATGGAACTTGTAGGAACCTTCATCAAAGGCAAAAAACGTTAAAGCTTTGTAAAAGGCAACAGATTTTTCAAAATCGCCGGAATCGAATATGAAATAATTGGCTCAAAATTCATGGAATCCGATGACGTCTGGGCAGGGGTAATACACACTTTTCAATTACGGTATCCAAAACATCAAACTGAAAAACCATTTTCTAAGTGGCGCCAATGGCAGTTTTGCCAGCAAAAATCGTAGAAGACCAAGTCAAGAGATGACACATATTTAATCTTAGCATATTTTCATACTGTGCGTTGATAAATCAAGTTTATTATGTAAGTTTGTAAAAAAAACATGGCAACATTGGTGAAAATAAATGAAAAAAAACAGTTGGGGCGTCAATATCTCAAATTATTGAAGATGTGTCCGGATATTGCAGAAATCGTAGGTAAAGTAAACCCTGAAAACAAAACAACTATTAAAGCTATTCAGGATGCAAAAAATGACAAGGGGCAAACATTTGAAAACACTAAAGCCCTGTTGGCTGAGTTGAACCGATAATATGTTTGATGTTTTTATTACCGGTCAATTCAAAAAAGATTACAAAAAGGTTTGTCGCGACGCCGGGTTTTCAGATGAAGATTTTGAAAAAATAGTGAACCTGTTGCGTATGCGTGAAAAATTACCAGCCGAATATAAAGATCATCCCTTAAAAGGAAATTACAAAGATTGCAGGGAACTTCATTTGCTCTTCGATCTTCTGATTATTTATATGGTAGATGAACCTGCAAAAAAAATCAGACTTATACGGTTAGGATCACACTCAGAATTACAGTTAGGGTAAATTTTGAGTATTGTAAGTAAATCATTAATTCCGTTTGTTAAAATTGGTAAACGACTTGAACTATTAAGAGAAAAAGCGCTATACCCTGGGTACTATCACAAAATTTCCTACCGACTTCCCGAATTTCTTTTCTAACTCCGTCCTCCCACGAAAAATATATTTTCTTTCGGTCGCTTATAGTGTCAAATTTTCATTCCTACATCAGTGGTTCAGTAATATGATCTTCCTTGTCTATTTCTCCATTGGGCATTAGTAAAGCTTATGTTTATAGGAAAAAGTTCCTGCTAAGTGATACGCTACAAATACTACTCAATTAATGCTCCTATAAATTCGTTCCCACCCACCCGCCCCCTTCACTGCGTTCAGGATTAGATAGAACCTAAACCTCCCTGACTCTATCGGTCTGATTCTTAGCCGACCTTCGTTCCCACCCCCGGCCCCCTTCACTGCGTTCAGGTTTAGATAGTACTTAATCTTCACTGCCTCTACCGGTCTTATTCTTAGCAAACCTTCGTTCCCACCCCCCGCCCCCTCCCTTTGGTCGGGATTTGCACCAAACTTTATACTTTCTACCGCTGTCAAGTTTCTAATAATCCATCTGTCAAGCGCCGCTAAAGCGGCAGATACAATCCTGCTAATAATCTCTCTGTCAAGCGCCGCTAAAGCGGCAGACACGCATCAATCAACCCAAAATAGCCTTTGGATTCTAAAAATCATTCTCCTACCCTCAGTACGACGAGTACGGGTCTAATTAACATAACATGATCTTATAGTACTGCCTTTGTGTACATTACACCACTGCTCAACATTCCGTTCACGGCATTCCTATAAGCATATTATGTTAAATATTCCCGTTAGCTAAAGAAAGAGAAGTTTGAGTGGGCGCTATTCCAGCCATCAGCGGTGCGCCAGCCCTGCCCATAGCTAACATCCTTCAACACCTATCGGTGCGGAAACATGGTAAGTATGCAGGCATTTTCAGCATACCAGCCACCGCTTACAAGGTAAGCAGACATCCTTCAACACCTATCGGTGCGGAATCTTTTATCGGTACGCCAGCTTTGTCAGCCAACCGATACCAGCCCAAGCCCGTGTTGAAAATAACACCGGCTTGGGAGTAGGGTTTTGTCGGTTTGCCAGCCCTGTTTTGCCACACACTTTACCTCTCATGCGGCAGTAAATTGCTTATGGTTCTAATTCGCCATCCCGCTTCTAATTTGCTCCGCAATTTCCGCCGCATTTCGGGTAAAGCGAGCGGCAGTGGAAAGCCAGCCATAATGGTTTGCAAGGTAAGCCAACCTTTCGCCGCCCATGCCCACGTGCTAAAGAGCGCACGAGAGCATGGTCAGACCCATTCACCGGAAGCCAGCCCTGTTTTTGCCGCCGCTGCAATGGGATTACTGGCACGCGTAAATTTCCCAAAACAGCGCCGGCAAGTGGACAGCCACCCATCATGGTTTACAAGGTTAGCTATCATTTCGTCGCCCATGCCCATTTGCTAAAGAGCGCAAAAGGGCAGGGTAGAGAGTTTTCTCATTACGCCAGCCTGGTTTGCCGCACACTGCCCCGCTCGTGCGGACAAAAAATTGCTCTGTTTACCATATTTCGCCCGGAATACTTTTGTTGTTCGCAATTTCTTGCCGCACTTCGGAGGCAGCGAGCGGCAGCGGTCAATCAAACATTTCGTTCATTGTGTCAGAAGCTTTCACGTGTTGCGCTTATTGCAAAACCTTCTGCAAAGGTTCTAAAGAAAGGGCGCATAAGGTTTCACAATAATCGCAAACTTACTTACGTGTTCTACTGATAAAAAAAAGATGTTGGCGAAAGATATTTTATCCTTTAAACATGATGAAACCGCGTATTGAAGATTCCAAATTCAAGACCCAATTTTCAAGAAAAAACGAAAATAGTTACGGTACAAAAATCCTTGAAAGCAACAATTTGGAATTAACAAACTTCATTTCATGTTCGGGAAAAAAAGATTCAAAACGCATAGTTTTTGAGGTATCTCTAAATGTTTTTCATTTTTTCCGGATTCTGGCGACAATCGAACACTGATGCAATGGTTATTAATTCGTTTTCTTTCCAATAGATTATTTTATAATTACTTTCAACAAGATATCTAAATTCTTCCGGGTAATCAGCGAGCAATTCTTCTTTTTGACCGGATAAAGGATTCTTATAGAGAATTTCAACCCGTTTCATTATTCTATTGATAATTTTCTTCCCTATTCCTGAACTGGCTTCTAAAGAGTAATAGTCATAAATGTCTTTTAACTGATTTTCAGCCAATTCAGACCAATCAATTTTTATTTCCACGATTTGACTTTTCTTTTTAAATCCTGATGCAACACTACCCGCCCATTTTCTTTATCAAATTTCGCCTGGTCAATCATTTCATGTAATTCAGTTAATGACATGGGTTTAATTTCCCTGCTAATGTGTTTCTTTTTTTCCACTTTAATAAGAGATTCCAATCTTTCGATAATGCTTTCGTCAGAAATCCTTAGAAATTCTTCGATAAGTAATAATTTTCTTGCTTGTATATTCATTGCACAATTATTTATATACTACAAAGTTATAAAACTTTCCAAAATTAGCCGAAATATCACTATACGTGAAGCGGAATAAAATCTCATATTTTAAGAAATTGAGCGCTTTTTTCCCTCAAAAAGCCTTTCTCATAGTCTTCACTATCCTGTTTCCCATAAACAACCTGCTCAAACAAGCGTACCGAATCGCATCAATCGCATGATTAAACCTATCAATCGGCACATTCAGCGGTTTTCCGGCAGCATCCTCTTTCCACTTGTAATTCTTAAACTCACGTATCAGGTTCACCGATCGTTTGGTGATACGGATCGGATGCCTTTTCAAAATATCAATCCCGGTCAGAATAGAATCAGCGCCTTTGAAAGTTGGTTTGATGTTGAACCCTTCCTGACGAATTTCATAGATGCATTTCATCTGGTTGTCGGCAATAATCTCATCAGCTTTGGTAATTCCCAACTGATTCATTAATTTACAGATAACCGGATTGGTGGTAGCCTCCACCGATCCACAAGTCACTATCAGCCGCCCCGAAGTAAAATTCGGCAAAGAACTCCTAAATCTTAACACTTAACACCTAATCACTTAACACTTAATTATTATGAACATCTTCTCCCATGGCATCAGCCCCGCCTTCACAAAGCAGTCAATCCACGAATATTTCATCTCCCCGTTTTTCATGGGCGAAGACGTCAGGGGAGCCATCACCGTTCGTTCCGACATCAAGGGCACCGAACTTTTAAATAAAATCTCCCGACCATCCTTTATCACAAAACCAAAAACCTCTGCCGGATTCACCCCCACAGGTTCTTTTGCCCTATCAACCCAATCAAACACCGTTGCCCTAATGGCATTGGAATTCGAGCAAAACGCCCGTGCCTTCTGGGGTTCAATAGTCGAACAGTTGCTCGCCTCCGGTTTCAGGGAAGACGACGTGGAGCAAATGAAACAGCCCGATGTATGGAACAAAATCATGCTTCCAATCATTGCCAAAGCCGGGCAACAGGATTTGATCCGTCAGATGTTTTTCGGCAATACTTTACAGGAAGTTTTATCATCGGGCATCCCCACCGGTGTTCCCGATCCCAACTTCACAGGTTACACCGGTTTTATGACCCACTTCATCCGCGACGTTTTATCCGCCGCCATTCCGGCAGCACAGCACGTGGTTGTTGATTCGGCAACTTCTGCGGTCAAGGCTGAAAAAATTCTCACCTATACTGCCGGCGCCGATACTTATCTCGTCTTAACCATCAACGGCGTTGCCTATTCTCAGGCGTATGGCAGCTCCGCAACCGTTACCTGCAGCAACTGGCTTACATCTCATAAATCTGCCGTTGAAGCTCGTGGCGGCGCATTTAGCGGCGTTATTGTAACCAACCCTTCAGCGGGCGCTATCAAGGTTGTCAGCAAATTTAAAGGTCAGGATTTCACCTTCACCGGCGCTGTCACCGGTTCCGGCTCTGTTGCAGCCTCCGGCGTTGTTGCAGCCATAAAGCAGGGCAAATTGGCTGATAACGAAGTCGACGCTACCCTCGAAGCCATGATTGACGCCGCTCGTCCCGAATTATTCGAATTCCCCCTGGTTTTCCTATGCACCCGTTCAATGTGGCGGAACCTGGTGCATACCATCAAAAACAAAACCGGCGATCTTCCGCTAACCATGATGCTCAACGGACTGCCCGTTCCATCCTACGAAGGCTATCCTGTTCTGGTGCGTCCCGACTGGGATACCTGGTTCGCAAGCTACCAGAACGGAGTGCAACCACACCGCGCCCTGTTCACCACCCAACAGAACTTAATCTTCGGCACCGATGGATTAATGGATCCCAACGATATCGAATCCTGGTACAACACCGACCTCCAGATGCGCCGATACCGAGTACAATATAAAGCCGCCACCGCTTATCTTCATTCCGAACTATTAGTCCTCGACGGCTTCGGCGATTAACGTTTTTACTTTCTCACTCTGTCCCTTTTGTCATTCGATATTCGCTATTCGATATTCGTTATTCGTTATTCTTCCTTCGCAACCATGCCCTCCAAGCCTCCACCTCCACCGTCTCCTTCCCCTCATTTCTACGAGTTCAACTATTCCCCTGTTCTCGACCTGTTCGATACCGACGTTATATTGGATCCTTGCAAAATTAAACTGTTTATACCCTTTGGAAACGACAATGCCCTTCCCCGCCAACTCATCAAACTCGCCCGTGAAGTTCCCGTTCATCGCGCCATTCTGAACTCCAAAACCAACTACATCCTGGGACAGGGCGTTCAGTCATCCGATCCCCAAACCGCATCGTTCCTCAAGCTCCCAAACAATCGCAAGGAACTATTTTCCGTCACCCTCAAAAAAATCTGCTTCGACTATCTCACCTTTGGCAATTGCTATTATGAACTTGTCACCAATAAGAAACGATCCTTTGTGTTTGTATATCATCAGGATGCTTCTCGGGTGCGATTGCATACCGATGGACATACCGCCTTGATTCACCCGAATTGGGATTTGTTCACGGGAAATGACGTGGAGACGCAATGCATTGCGTCTTCCTTGAGAGAGACGCAATGCATTGCGTCTCTACGATCCACCGCCCTCTTTCCCGAATTTTCTCCCGGCGCCGATGGTCTCCAACATTCCATCGTTCATATCAAAGACTACGAACCGGAATTTACCTACTACGGCATCCCTTCATATTTTGCCGGTATCCGCAATGTCATCATTTCGGGGCTGACTTAATTACCGACCATGAACTTAAATAAACCTCTTATATTGATTGCCATGATCCTGGCTTTTCTATTAACCGGTGGCATCATACTGGAAAGGGTTATACACGACAATTCCAAAAACAAAATTATTTCGAATCAGGCAGCCATAATATCGGCATACAAAAACGCACCGGTTAAATTCGATACCCTCCACGACACAATTCACCTGCCCGGCGAGGTAATAATCAAACCCGTTCCGGTAAATTCGCATCGCAATGCATCGCTAACAACTCCCGACACTTTAGTACAGACGCATTGCAATGCGTCTCTCCCTACTCCCTATTACTACGATTCCATTTTCAAACACAACAGCCTCCAATTCCGCTGGCGAGCGCAAGGCTACCTTAAATTCATCTCATTCTCCGATTTCGTTTTGTCAAAAGACGTTATCACCATCACCCGGCAAATAGACACCTGCATCGTAAAGCCGCAAAACAAGGCGGCTCTAATCAAAGTTGGTCCCTACGTGGGCATTACCCTCAACTCCTTCGCCAAATTCCCCGGCATCGAAGCCGGCGGACAATTGATTATCAAAGATCAAATCACAATTTCCGCCGGCGGGTTGTATTTCGATGTGGTTTACGGGAATGTGAGGGTGGGGTGGGTAATTCGGTAGAGACGCACTGACGTGAGTATCTTTTTGATCCGGTCACTCAGGCCCCACAGACATCGCTACCGTTGTGACTTAGCCCCCCATTCATGCCTGTCCTGATCGGCTCCATACAGGGTGGCTGCTTTATAGACGCCTGCATCGGGTTTCAGTATGGTCAATCTTCCCTGTTTTTTCAAATCATCTATCAAACTTTCAATAGCTTTTACCTCTTCTTCTTCTTTATTGAACCAGATAGTATCAGTACTGATAGTTGTTTTTCCTTTCATCGTTTTATACGTAGTACTCAACGAATAACTTCTTCGATCGCTATCATAATTTTGCAACTTCTCCTTTGCCTCAGAGAGATAAGCCTTTAAATAACCAATATAAACATCCGGGCGACTCCTCGCCACATTTATCTCATATATCATCTCCCGCTCAACCGGTTTCATGTATTTTGCAATCTTTGGCAGTGTTGAGTTCTGGAAATGGCTGTCCGACGCAAACTATTCCGTACAACCAGGATAGTAGCAATATAATCAACATCTTATACATATAGAAAATATTTGTTTGTTAGTGAAAACCCCTAAAATCTAACATAATCGCTTTTTCTGATTTTATAAATTCCAATGCTTTCTTTATTAATTCCGGGAGTCAAAAAGGTTTTCTCCAGCGAAAACATTTGCCCGGTATGATCGCTGGCTTGAATGGATATTTTAAAACCGCGCTCTCCTTCAGCACAAGGGATGTTAATCATATTTTCCCGGTTATTATTATCGAAAAAAACCACCGAACCCCAATCCGGATATACAATAATCAATCCTTGTTCCTGAAACTTCGGAGTAATAATCCTGCAATTGCATGAATTCAATAATGTTCCAACCACAACCCAGCCCAATTGACAAACTTTGATCATATAAAAGGTATTTCCATCGTATTGTTTGAGAGTAATCGAATCCCTGGTTTTTTTCCAGGTGATAAATGATTTGTTATCCTTTGCCTGATAAAACAGGGTTAAACCTTCACTTGTTAATGTATCCGCAACCGGGATCAGGATTATTACCGGCTTTTGTAATTTCACCGGAACTAACGATGAAGAATTTCTGGGTATCGCCATTATCCTGATAGCGCTGGCAGTTTTAATGACCCGACGATCTGAAGTGGTCGTACTGATATTATTATTAATCAAATCATCTGTGGTCAATAGCTCCTTTATCTCAATATTGTAATCCGAAATTTTTGATGGGAAAAATGAGCCTCCCTCTATTTTAACCTGGGTTCCACTGGCGGCTGTAATAACGGTGTCGCTCTCAATTGTCAATGCTGTTACTTCTTTTGTATCGGTATCGTTTATCGCAGGATTAGGAAATTTTTCCCTAATGGTAACGTCAATTCTGTTTTTCAGACGAACAATGCGACTCGAATTAGCTGTTTCTGCAATGTCAACAATCTCAATATCCCGGATGTGCAATCCCATATTTTGATTTATCAGGTATTTGCAAACCTCCTGAAAACGTTTCATGGTAAGGGATTGCTGGGGTTTTTGTTTGTCCGGCTTTTCAATATAGGCAGTCAGGGTAATTTCAAACAGATTAATTTTTTTTATCTTTTCGGTAATTGTCAATAATATTTTGGTCGCCTCCAATGAAATTTTCGATTTTCCAGTATCAAAAAAAATGCTGTAACAAATAATCGCCTGTGAAAATGCGGCGAAAGCGATTACAACAACGATTAATGCCGTTAATACAATCCTTTTCATATCTCTAACGCTTAAATGTATGAATAGATTAATAGAAATTATTCATATCTGGAAAATACTTTGACCCGATTTTTTTGAAATCGTCTGCTTTATTGTATTCTCCTTTTCTTTCCAGATAAACAGCCAACTCAACGAGTGATAATAAAGCATGAATTTTTTTGTAATCAGACGTAATCCAGTAAATAGTCGAATAATGGTCTTAAAATTGTTTTTTTGGAAAATATGTTCTGTTGGTTGTTTCATAAGCATAATTGCCAACAACAACCATGGCATGGCAATACAATGCAACCACCGACACTTCGAATCCCAGCTTTTTCCCGATATCATACACCAGGTAAGCGGTGTTGTCGCAATCAAGACGATCTCTTCTGATACCAATCCATAACTGTGCATTCGCCCCATATTTAAACCTTTTGGGTATTATCCTGGAAACGTTCACAATAAAGTCTTCGTATTTCCCCGGTTTAATCAGTGGATTTTGTTTCAGGATATTTACAATCGAATCAACGTAATGGATGTACATACTTGTGTAATAATACAAAGTTTTCGTTACAGGTTGATTTGGAGTTTTGTCCTCTATACCAAATTCAGAGTTGTCGCCAAAGCAACTGTTTACTGAAATAAATCCCGCGAATAAAATCAATGATAGCGCCCTGATTACAGGGGATGATTGTGTGTGCATGAAAATGTACCTCCTTTTCTCGTCAAAGAAATATGCGTTAAACAGAAGGTACAAATCAGATCATGGGGGAGGTACCTTGAAACCACAGTAGCATCATTAATACCAGGTCTGAAAAACAACATGCTTCCTACATTGCCTAATAATAAATGCTGAAGATCAGAATTAAGTTGCGAAAACGTTTGATTAGCCACAATAAGGCTCAAATGATATTTTCGCGCTTCCGAAAATACTTTGCCCAGAGCGTCTGTTGTAAATTTATGAAACTCATCAACAACCAGAACATGATCAAGTCGCTGATCAACGCTAATTTTTTCACGGGCAAAAGCAGTCATTAAAAACTTGTTGAAAATAATCTGCCCAACCAGGTTCACTCCTCTTTCACCAAGTTTACCTATCGGTAAACGAACAAGCAGGTTCTTGCCATTATTCAGAATATCGCTGAAATCAATTTGTTGCTCTTTCTTGCGAAGAATCTCCCGTAAAAATACGTTGTTACGGAACTCGTTAAGTTTGCTTGTAATGTAAATAGAAGTATTGTTAAAACTTGAGTCCCCTCCCGATGATATAATTTCACTCCATTCAGCTTTTAGTTCAACATCCTTTGTCTTTTCAAGGAGTTCATTTCTGTAATCTTTATTTTCAAATACCCGAATTACTTCAAGCAACGAATCCTGTGCCTCCATAACCAGTCTCATGGCAGCCTGTAAATACTTGATGAAAATGGACCCGCCAGTCTGTTTCAAGTCATACAGATTATCAATAATCCCATACATTGCGTTAAGCAGGAACGATTTTTGGAAGGCGTCGGCGGGGTCATGTTGAAGAAAGTTGATTCCCGGCAGCTCTTCATTTCCCGATGGATCGAAAAAAATTGTGTTGGACTTTAATGATGTCGGAAGATTTTTCACAACCAGGTCATAAAGATCGCCATGCGGATCAATCAAACTTACATGTTTGCCATTCCTGAGCATATCCATTACCATAGTGTAAAGTAAAGTGCTTTTTCCTGTTCCTGTTTGACCCAGTATATAGGCATGTTGAGCTAAATCGGTATATTTTATCCGAATATCTTTCAATCGGTCATTCACCATTTTATGTCCAATAAGCAAACCATCGCTGTTTATATTGTGAGGTAAATACAACAAATTCCGCGTATGGTCAATATTCCTGGTACTCCCTCTTTTTGTGGTAAAGGCATACGGGCAAACATGGGGAGACTATAATCCGGATAAATATCTGCAAATAAAACATCTTGCTCACAATCTTTACCATGTTCAAATTTGTCGAGTGCAAAAGCGTTAAAAATAGCTGCTTTTATTGCATCGTTTGGAAAATCCTCCTTTGTATATAATTGAAAATGAATGTAAAATAGTTTATAAATATCGTGCGATAATGCTTTCTCCTGCTAATTCGACTCCTGCATATTAAACCGAAAACCTTTGCTACGCCCACCCCCCTCCCTTTTTTGGGGAGGGGGGCAGGGGGGTGGGGGCATTAAAATATTTCGACCGCTTCGCGGTGGGGTAAAAAAACAAAAAAAAATTGTTAAATGGCTAAATTGTTAAAAAGCCCGAACAGCACGCACATAGGACGTGCCGCTCTTACTACCAACGTTGTAACTGCCATCGTTGAAGTTCTTGCGCCAAGCGTAGCCAGCATCGTACGCGGAGGAACTCCAGTAATAATAACTTGTAAATCCGCCGATTATTGTTCTTTGCGCGAACATCTGGTTCAGCTCCTCCATTGACGGCAAAAACCAGTCGCTGTAACCGTTCAACACAAGGTCGCTGCAAATTCGTGCAGCGATACCTGCCGTACTGCATCCATTTACAATGGCAGTAGTATTTGCCTGTCCTGTGCCGAAATAAAAGTAGGTACCCGGAATAGAGTATCCCGAACAGCCCCACTGAGCGCCGGCGCTCTGGTCGCTTGTTGCCGAAATCAACCCATGCTGTCCCGTGCCATCAATATAAAATATTTTTCCGCCGCCGTAATTATTGCCAATAAAGAAAGTATTATTAAACATCACCTCATTCCCATACGAAGTCCCGGCGCTGTTTACTGCATAAGCGCGTAAATAATAAATGGTATTCGGGGCGAGGGCAGTTAGATTACTCACAAACACGCCAATGCCGTTTCCATCGGTTGTATAACTATTTGTTAATGTCGGATTCGGGCTGGCGCTCCAGCACACGCCGCGGAAAGCAACCGTTGCCCCTCCATCGGATAATACATTGCCGCCGCTTGTTGCGGTCGTGAGTCCTATGTTTGTGATTGCTGCTGTTGTTACAGTAGGTATTATCGGAGTAAGCAGGGTTGTAAATGTTATTTCATTTCCGTAAGCCGTTCCAACGCTGTTTGTTGCATAAGCTCTGATAAAATAAACCGTATTTGGAGTAAGGCTGATAAGGTTGCTTACAAACATGCCGGTTCCTGTTCCATTGATGGTCTTACTGTCTGCCGTTGTAGGATTAGGGCTGGCGCTCCAACAAACGCCTCGGTCTGTGATGTTTGCTCCACCGGTTGCGGTTACATTTCCTCCGCTTGTGGCAGTGGTAAGGGTAATATAAATTGCCGGGTCGGTGGCAACAGTGGCTAAAACCGGCGAAGTGGTAAATGTTTGCTGGTTGCCATATACTGTTCCGGAGCAGTTTGTTGCATAAGCCCTCACATAGTACAGAGTATTGCCGGTTAACTCAGTCATGTTGCTTATAAAAACACCGGTTCCCGTTCCGTCGTCGGTATGACTGTCCATAATTGTCGGATTTGCGGTTGTGTTCCAGCAAACACCCCTCGCTGTAACGGGCGCTCCGCCGCCAGGAGTTATATTTCCCCCGCTTTTTGCAGTAGTTTGAGTAATGTTTGTAACGGCGGTTGTTGTCACAGTTGGTAACGTTACAAAGGAAAGCTCATTCCCATAAGCCGTTCCGCTCGAATTTACTGCATAAGCCCTCACATAATAAATGGTGTTCGTTGTAAGTCCGGTAAGGTTGCTCACAAACAATCCGGGGCCATTTCCGTTGGTTGTATAATTATTTGCCATGGTTGGATTCGGGCTGGTATTCCAGCAAATACCCCGAAATGTTACCGGTGAACCTCCGATGGATGTTACATTTCCTCCGCTCACGGCGGTGGTTTCAGTAATGTCGGACAGCGCAGTTGTTGTAACAACAGGATAAAGCGGATCTACAACCATAATTATGGTGTTTGAAGTGGCAGGATTGCCGGTTACACATGCCAGATTGGATATAACAGTACAAATTAAATTGTCGCCATTTGTCGGGATATATGAATAAGCGCTGCTGTTTGTTCCGTCGTTCACGCCGTTTACCTGCCATTGGTAAGCAGGGGCGCTTCCACCGTTAACGGCAGTTGCAGTAAAACTAACCAATGAACCCGGAGCGACGGGATTGGCTGAACAAACAATAGATGCGCTTGCAGTTAGAATCGGATTCACTGTAATTGTCACTGCGTTGGATGTTGCAGGATTTCCAGTGACACACTCTACATCGGAAGTCAATATGCAGGCGACAACATCGCTGTTTGCCGGAATGTAATTATATGTAACGTTTGTTGCTCCGCTAACATTTATTCCATTTACCTTCCATTGATACAACGGATTTGTTCCGCCATTCACAGGACTTGCAGTAAAGATAACCGATGTTCCGGAACATACCGGGTTTGCCGATGATGTTATTGAAACGCTTACAGTGGCATAAGAAGTGCAGGGAGTTGTAAAATTCAGTTGATTGCCGTAGCCGGTTCCGGCGCTGTTTATTGCATAAGACTTCAGATAATAAAGGGTATTTGGAGTAAGATTTGTCAGATTACTTACAAAAGCGCCTGTTCCGGCGCCATCTGTTGTTTTACTATCGGCTATTGTCGGATTTGCGCTTAAACTCCAGCAAACTCCGCGTGCAGTAACAGATGTTCCGCCGTCGGATGTTACATTGCCGCCACTTATTGCGGATGTTGCAGCGAGATTACTGATGGCTGTTGTTGTTACTGTGGCGAGAGCCGGGGGCAAAAGAGCTATTCCAAGATACGACCCTAAACTTCGCCAGCAACTTCCGTAAGCAGAAACGAAAATAGCGCCGTTGGCAGTCCCGAAATTAACTGTGATTGAGGTTGTGCCCTGTCCGCTGGTTATCGTAGAACCAAGCGGAACCGTCCAGGTATAACCAAGCGCTCCCGACAATGCGGCAATTGTATAAATAACTCCGACGGCATTAATAGTCGGGTTCGCGTTACCGCTTATTGTGCCCGGCGTTGCCACAGTACCGGCATTGCCTACCGGAACCCAACCGGCGCCATTGAATAGTTGAATATCATTGCAATCGGTATTAAAAATTAACAGACCGGTAGCCGGTGAAACAATAGCATCACGCTGGGTGGTGTTCATACGCGGGGGTAAAAAACCTTTGTTTGTGGAGTTAGCATCCAGAATGGCAGAAGCGTTAGGCGCGCTGCCATCGGCATTTATGCCAACCTGGGCAAGTAAACTCATACTGATAATCATCAGCGCAAATAGCAGGGTAAATCTTCTTTTCATGGTTTGTTGTTTTGGTTGTGAAGTCTCTATTAATTTCCTCCCAATAAAAACAGGTAACATCAAATTAGATAACATGAGACTGAGGTTTCGCGCACGATGAACCGATGGAAGGGCAAATGTGCGGATGCACAATGTTAGCGATATTTTTTCATATTCTACTTCAGAGGCTAATTCTTATTTTGAGGTGCTATGAGAAGTAACCGGCTACTCGGTAAAGGAAGAAATCCCTGTCTTTAACCCCCAAATTATTGAATAAAGGAAACCTTATAAAAAGGTATTTATGATAGAAAATGAGATTTCAGAAAAGATAATCGGTTGTGCTATTGAGGTTCATAATGGATTTAGTTTTTGAATGAAAAGGAATCATCGAACAAAAGGCTTTGGTTAACAAACTTTAGCTTTGCGGCTCTCTGCGGAAAAACTCAGCGGTTCTCTGCGGTTAAACCTTTTTTTACCGCAGAAGTACGCAAAGAAACCGCAAAGAACCGCAGAGTAGCTAAATAATAATTAGGCACACAAGCGGATAGTCATATTAAAAAAATTCCAAGCCCCACATCTCAAAGGAAAAACGAGTTGCATTTTACCCACCCTGCTATTTCTCCGATTGCCGCTTTTGCCTGTTTCAATATCCCAAGGTAGCTAAGAAACCCGTGGATCATATCTTCATAAACTGACAACTTTACATGAACGCCGGCTTGCTTCAAACGGTTTGCGTAAGCGATTCCCTCGTCGCGCAACGGATCAAAGCCTGAAACAATTATCAGCGTTGGCGGAAGCCCTGATAAGTCGGGTGCAAGCAATGGCGCCACTCTGGGATTCACGGCGTCGCTCGCACTCTCAAGATACTTATCCCAGAACCATTTCATGGCGTCGCGGGTTAGCCCAAAACCTTCGGCAAATTCAATATAAGAAGGCTTGTCGGGCGTCCAATAATCGGTGACAGGGTAAAGTAAAATCTGTCCGGCTAAACGAATAACCGGTCGCTTTGTCGTATCAATCTGGGAAGACCGGTCTGTTGGTTTTTCGTTGAGCGTACCGTTTTCATCGCGTATTCGCATTGCCGTTACTGTTGCCAGGTTCCCTCCGGCGCTGTCGCCAGCCAGTATTATCGAATCACGATTTCCATTCCATTGCTCGCAATGTTCGTAAATCCATCGTGTTGCTGCGAGGCAATCATCGGTTGCCACCGGGAATTTAGCTTCAGGCGAGAGCCGGTAATCAACCGAGAAAATAATACAACCTGTGGCTTCGCAAAGATGAGTACAAATTGGGTCATAAGCGTCGAGACGGAAAAAGACCCAGCCGCCGCCATGAAAGAAAACCATCACTGGAAAAGGACCTGCAACTGAGGGAGTATAAACCCGAACAGTTATTGAGCCATTCGGATCAGGAACGTGAACATCCTGAACAGATCCGACAGGTTTTACGGGAATTTTCATCCGTGAATAACCTTTTTCAACCTGTTCGCGGGCAATTTCGATCGGGATAGCGCTAATGTCAGGTTCGCCTGCTGCGGCGATTGCGGTGAGTAGAGCCTTTGCTTTTGAATCGAGCGCCATACAAAGAAGTAATATTATTTAGAATTGCATCAGGTATCTCGCCGGATTTGCAAAATCAGGAAGTTCAGGTTTATTGGTGAGCCGCAAACTGGAAACCTAAATGCTGGTCGCCTCGATAAAGCGCTTCAGAATAGCAGAGGTGTTGATGGAATTTTCACATAAGTATCCGGTTGATTGCGCAAAATGGCAAAACTAAATCTTTCATTCCTGCTGAGTCTTGGTTGTCAAACAGCGGCAAGAGCCTGATCGAGATCGGCGATGATTTCTTCAGCCTCTTCAATTCCTACCGATAACCGCACAAGTTCATCGCTGATTCCACCCTCCTTTCTCGCTGCCGGAGAAAGCTTGCTGTGTGTCATTGAGGCAGGATGCTGGATGAGAGTTTCAATACCTCCGAGAGAAACAGCCAACACGCACAGTTGAACGGAATCCATCAGTTTTTTTCCTGAAATGAGACCGCCTTTCAATCCAAAACTCATCATTGAACCGGGTCCTCGCATAAGTTTTTTCCCTAATTCATATTGAGGATGAGTAGGAAGTCCAGGATAGACAATCCAGTCAACCTTTGGATGCTTTTCAAGGAACTCAGCCACTTTCATAGCGTTTTCCTGAGCGCGGTCAATACGGATTCCCATTGTTTTTAATCCGCGTCGCGTAAGAAACGCCTGGTGAGGATCCATATTACATCCCATATTGACCATGACCGGACGTATTTTTTTATAGTCAGCTTCGGTTTTGGTAACGATAATGCCACCGACTATATCCGCATGACCGTTCAGGAATTTTGTTAATGAGTGCAACACAATATCGGCGTCCATGTCGAGTGGGTTTTGCAAATAGGGACTGCAAAAAGTATTGTCAACACAAACCGGAATTTTATGCTGGTGGGCAAGTTCACAAATCGCTGGTATGTCGGAGATACCTATGGTAGGATTGGCTGGGGTTTCAAGATAAATCAGCGCTGTATTTGTCTTGATAGCTTCTTTGACATTTTCAATATCGGTAGTATCAATATATGTTGATTCTACGCCAAACCTGCGGAAGGTTCCTTCCATGATTCCGCGGGCAGGTCCATAAACAGCGTTATGACTAAGGATGTGCTTTCCAGCCCCAAGGTAGGTCATGTAAACTGTTGTAACAGCGCCCATTCCCGAAGAACATCCAATGCCGTCATAACCGTGTTCAAGCGCGGCAATAGTCTTTTCGAGGTCGCGAATGGTAGGATTTCCAATCCGGGTGTAGATATAACCGTCGCTTTCGCCAGCAAAACAAGCGGCGCCATGATCGGCATTTTTGAAGGCAAATGTTGAGGTTTGGTAAATAGGCATAATAACGCTGCCGAGAGGATCTTTTTGTCCCACGCCGTGCACTGCTGTTGCGTTGAAGCCTGTTGGTTTGTGTTTCATAATATTATCGCCTGACTATTGTTATTTCATTTTCGATTGACGGGTGGAGGTGCCGTTTCACGGCGCAAAGAGAGGCGGCGCGAATCACGGCTTCCTCGTATTGTGCCGGAAAATCAGCGGACACAAATATCTTCATTATAAATTTGGCTATCATCTTCTGAGAAGGATCGTAAACATAATCCATGTCAATGGTCATTGCTTCAGTATTGATTCCGCGCTGTTCGCAAAATCCTTTAACATAGATTCCTGCGCAGGCGCCAAGAGAGGCAAGGAAAGTTGCAAATGGCGTTGGAGCCGAGGCTTCTCCTCCAGCCTCTACGGGTTGATCAGTACACACGGTGTAACCGTCTATCATGGCGTTCACCTTTTTTTTACCTGCAAAATAAACTTCGATTGACATAGCTTGATTTGGGATTTGGGATTTGGGATTTGGAACCTGGAACCTGAAACTTTGAACTTTGAACCTGGAACTTGCCCGCAAAGGTAGGAATTTAACTCATTCGGCAATTTGCCTTATCATTTCAACGAGAAAATCAGAGCCCATGTCGAAATTTAACCAAATGTTCACTTATTCTGAATATTTTTGTTGAAATTCAACTTAAATTTCCCATGAAAAAATGAAAAAACTATTGTTCATCTTCGCCATGATCCTCGTTAGTGGCGTCCTGACTGCGCAGGAGGAAACCAGATTATTACGTTTTCCGGCTATACATGGAAATCAGATCGTATTTACGTATGCCGGAGATCTTTATACCGTTGATAAGGTAGGTGGATTATCGCGAAAACTTACCAGCGATGAAGAGGGATATGAAATGTTTGCCAGGTTTTCGCCTGATGGCAAACAAATAGCTTTTACAGGTCAATATGATGGAAATACCGAAGTGTTTGTGATACCGGCTGAAGGAGGAACTCCGCGCCGGCTTACTTTTACCGCCACTTTGAACCGGGACGATATCTCTGACCGCATGGGTCCAAACAATATTGTAATGACCTGGAAAGACAACGAAAATATCGTATTCCGCTCGCGTAAACAAACTTTCAATGATTTTAAAGGACAGCTATTTCTGGTAAATATCAATGGCGGTCTCCCTGTTGAACTCCCGTTACCTTGCGGCGGGTTCTGCTCATTCTCGCCAGATCAGTCCAAACTGGCTTACAACAAGGTTTTCAGGGAGTTCAGAACCTGGAAATATTACAAAGGCGGAATGGCTGATGAAATATGGATTTATGACTTTAAAACACGTCAGACTGAACAGATCACCAATAATATCTTCCAGGATATGATCCCAATGTGGAGCGGCGATAAAATCTATTTCGTATCCGAACGGGAACGTCCGGTTAACCTTTATTCGTATAACGTTAAAACCAAAGAAACAAGGAAAGTCACTGATTTCAAGGAATTCGACGTCAAATTTCCTTCACTCGGAAACGATGCCATTGCATTTGAAAACGGTGGCTTCATCTATACTTTCGACCTCGCTACGGAAGCGATTAAAAAGATTCCAATACGTATATCCAACGATCTGATCACCGGACGAAACCAGATGAAAGACGCTTCAAAAAATATCAACACCTTCTCTCTTTCGCCTGACGGCAAACGCGTTGCTTTTGGCGCGAGGGGCGACGTGTGGACGGTTCCCGCCAAAACCGGCGTCACCCGTAATCTCACCGCCTCCTCCGGCGCGCATGATCGCGATGTAGCTTGGTCGCCTGATGGTCAGTACATCTCATTCATCTCTGACCGCACCGGCGAAGATGAAATTTATATCCAGAAACAGGATGGCAGCGCTGAGGCAATACAGGTGACAAAAAATGCCGACACCTATAAATATACTCCAGTTTGGTCGCCGGACAGCAAAAAGATCCTTTGGTCAGATAAAATGCTCAGGCTGCAGTTTGTTGATATTGATTCGAAAACAGTTACAGTTGCCGACCAGGCAACAAGCTGGGAATTCACCGAGTTCACCTGGTCGCCCGATAGCAAATGGATCGCCTATACCCGACCCGACCGCAGAACTACTTCGAGGGTCTATTTATATGAATTGTCGTCTCAGGTAAAAACACCGGTAACTGATACATGGTATGACGCCGGAAATAGCGTTTTCAGCAGTAATGGAAAATATCTTTTCTTCACCTCCAACCGCGATTTCAATCCAACTTATAGCTGGACCGAGTGGAATCATTCCTATACCGATATGACTAAAATTTACTTTGTAACGCTTGCAAAAAACACTCCAAATCCATTGACGCCTGAGAATGATGAAGTAGTTTTAAAACAGACAGAAAAAGAGGTTGACGGAGAAAGCAAAGCGGGGAAGAATACAAAGACTGAAGGGAAAAAGGATGTAAAAAAGGATGAGTCAAAGGAATCTTCGGCGAAAAATGAGGTTGAAGTAAAAGTTGATCTTGATGGAATAATTGGACGCATTGTCGGATTACCGGGCGATGCCGGAAATTACTTCGGACTGAACTGCATTGACGACAACGTTTATTATATAAAAGGAGGGGGCCGCGCCCGCCAGGGCGGATTGATGACCTACAATCTGAAAGAACAGAAGGAGAGCGCTCTTGGCGATTTCAATAATTACGAGATATCGGCAGACCATAAAAAAATGCTCGTGGGCGACCCGGGTAAATTCGGAGTGATCGATCTTCCGAAAGGTGGAAAAATTGAGGTCAAAGACTGGGTTGACCTGAAAAACATGAAAATTTTTGTGGATGTAAAAGCTGAATGGAATCAGATTTACCATGAATCGTGGCGTCAGATGAAATATTTCTTTTATTTGCCCAATATGCATGGGGTTAACTGGGAAAATATTCAGAAAAAATATGAGCCGTTGGCGCTTTGCGTAAATAATCGCAATGATTTGAATTACATTATCGGTGAAATGATTGGCGAATTAAGCATTGGACATTCTTATGTTGGCGGCGGAGACAAACCAGAACCCAAACGCATTAAACTGGGGCTTCTCGGAGCAAAAATAAGTCGCGACGGTTCAGGTTTTTATAAAATTGATAAAATTCTGAAAGGTGAAAACTGGACAAAGGAATCACGCTCGCCGTTGACAGAACTCGGCGTGGATGCGCGCGATGGCGATTTCATTATTGCTATTGATGGCAAATCAACCAAAGAGATGAACAACATCAATGAAGCGTTGGTCAACAAAGCCAATGTGCAGGTTGAGTTGACCCTGAACGGAACAGCGTCGGAGACGGGAGCGCGAAAAACGCTCGTAATTCCTACAGATGAAGAAGCCGGACTGTATTATTACAACTGGGTTCAGGATAATATACGAAAAGTTAGTGAAGCCACAAACGGCGAAGTTGGTTATATTCATATTCCCGATATGGGACCCGAAGGGCTGAATGAATTTATCAAACATTTCTTTCCTCAAATTGCCAAACGAGCTCTGATCATTGATGACCGCGGAAACGGCGGTGGCAATGTTTCGCCAATGATAATCGAACGACTGAACCGGGAGATGACAATGATAACCATGGCGCGCAATACTGAATCGGCGCCGGGACGGTTGCCTATGCACTGGGGACCGAAGTGTATTCTCATTGATAACTATTCCGCATCCGACGGCGACCTTTTCCCCTATCAGTTTAAAAAGCTGAAGATCGGCAAAGCCATTGGTAAACGCACCTGGGGAGGCGTTGTAGGAATACGTGGTTCGTTGCCATTCATTGACGGCGGCTCGCTGATGAGACCGGAATTTGCGCCTTATGACACTGAAGGTAAAAACTGGATTATCGAAGGATACGGGGTTGATCCCGATATTGAGGTGGACAACGATCCTGCAAAGGAATATGCAGGCGAAGACCAGCAATTGAACAAGGCGATAGACCTTATGAAGGAGGAATTGAAAACGTGGCCGAAAGATCTGCCTGCAATGCCGCCTTTTCCCGATAAATCAAAATAGAGACGGGTTTGAAACCCGTCTCAACACCGAATTTTCCACAATCTGCATGATTCATTTTTTCAAAAACATCATTCGCAGGATTAGGATTACAGATACATGGTTGATCCTCATTATACTTGCGTTTGGCGCGATTTTAAGATTCTGGCGGCTGCCCGACATTCCGTTTACGCATGATGAATTCAGCGCAATTATCAGGGCGCAATTCTCCAACTTCCATGATCTGATAGAAAAAGGCGTGAAGGTCGACGGCCATCCTGCCGGCGTTCAGGTATTCATTTATTACATGATTAAGGTTTTCGGCGTTTCGGAAGTTGCGCTGAAAACGCCATTTATCCTTTTCGGACTACTTTCGGTATGGCTGGTTTACCTGATTGGGAAAAAGTGGTTCAACTCTACGGTCGGACTGGTTTCAGCAGCGTTTATATCATTTCTTCAATATACGGTAATGTACAGCCAGATTGCCCGACCCTATTCCAGCGGACTTTTTTTTTCGTTGGCGATGGTATATTTCTGGACTAACGTTCTTTTTCATCATCAGAGGAAATATTACCTGAACCTTGCAGGTTTTACTATTGCCGCTGCATTGTGCGCCTACAACCATCATTTTTGTATGTTATTCGCTGTGATGGTAGGAATAACGGGATTATTCTTCTCTTCGGGCAATAACCGGTTTAAATACCTTGCTGCCTGCGGCGCTGCTATTATCCTGTATATTCCACATTTGCCGGTCTTTTTTAATCAACTTAGCATTGGTGGCGTGGAAGGCTGGCTGCAGAAACCGAGATTCGACTTTCTGTTTGATTACCTGCAATATGTATTTCATTTTTCGGTATTTGTCTACCTGCTGATCTTTGTTCTCATTAGTCTTTCCTTATATTGGTATGAGTTGACGCCGCCTGTTAACCGGAAATTTATCCTGATTTCGGCTATCTGGTTTCTGCTCCCGGTTTTGATTGGTTTTTTGTATTCCAGATACCGTAGCGCGGTTCTTCAGAATTCAGTTCTGATCTTTTCGTTCCCTTATTTGCTGTTTCTGCTTTTTGGATATTTTAAAACTGTCAGTGTCAGCCGCCAGTTCATTTTGATTTCACTCACCGGACTGATATTGATTCCATCGCTAATTTTTGAGCGCCGACACTATACTATTTTTTATAAACATCCATACAGGGAAATTGTTGCTGAATCAAAAAAGGCATTGGATTCACTTGGCATTCAAAATTGCGAGGTAATCCTTGACACAAAAAAGGAGATCAATCAATATTATCTGAATAAAACGGAATTTACCGGACTTCCGTTTGTTTACCTGGAGGATACCGGCGGTAAAAGAGGATTGGTGAATTTTCTCGATTCAGTTCGGACTGAGTATCTGGTTTTTGGTTGTTTGTCATCAACTGCCTGGGAAACTTATGCTATAATTCAAGAGAAATTTCCCTGGTTGATAACACATAAAATGTATAATGGGGGTGATTTTTACATTTTTTCGAGAAACCGACCGATAAAGGTTCTTAATGAATATTTTTCCGAAATAACCAATACATTCGAAACAATTCCTTTTGAATGGGGTTATGTTAATCAAAAACAATGCAACGATTCGCCGCTTATTTCAGGCTGCAAATCATTTCAGGGGGATACGCTGGCGGAATTTAGTCCGACATACAGTAATGGTTTACGTGGCATGATACTTACACGCGACGACGTTATTGATATTTCAATTGATTTGATAACGCCGCAAATATTTCCCGGCGCATGGCTGGTGGCAACAGTAACTTCAGGGGATAAAACTGTTTACTGGACTTCGGCGGCGGTTAATGAATTTGTCCAACCAGGCGCTCTGGGTCGTGCATTTATTTCTATCCGTATCAGCGATATTGAATTAAGGCATCATAGTCTGATATTCACTACATATTTGTGGAATCCAATGAAACTCACATACACAATGGATAATTTCAGGGTTCGCCTACGTAGTGGCAATCCGTTTATTTACGGGGTTTGCAAGAACTGTCAGTGTTTAAAAGCCTGCAGGGATGAAAGATTTATGGTTGATAAACATTGGGTAAGCCAAAAATCGAGTTGAAAAATAAGTTTTGAAAATTTCAGTTGTGGAATCGGATATTCCTATTTACAGATTACATGTTTACTCAAAACAGGATAAAACTTCGCGTTTAAAAAATTCCAAGTCTCAAATTCCAAGTTCCAAATCTCAAAAGAAAAACGAGAGAAATTTAAAGTTTAACAAGCCTTGAAAGCAAGTATTTGGAATCTGGAACCTGTAACCTGCGATCAAAATGTCATAATTTAGCTCGTTTGCATTATAGCTAGTATATTTGTTCCTTCATTTTATACGAAATGAAAGCCTTTAGAACATTCTTAACCATTTTCGTAATTTTTCATTTTGCATTTTGCATTTGTGTTAATTTACCAGCACAAAAAGTTGCCCTTGTTCTCAGTGGCGGCGCAGCCAAGGGAGGCGCTCACATCGGCGTTCTGAAAGCGCTGGAGGAAAAACATATCCCGATTGATTATATAGTTGGAACTTCCATAGGCGCCATAATTGGAGGAATGTATGCCAGTGGGTATTCACCGGATGAAATTGAAAAGATCATGTCATCCGAAGAATTTCAACGATGGGCATCAGGGACTTTGGACGATAAATACAACTTTTATTATCGCCGCGAAGATCCTAACGCTTCATGGATAACAACCCGGTTTGACTTCAGACGGAAAATTACCTCCATCTTACCAACTCAACTTCTGAAAACTTATGAAATTGATTTAGAAATCATGCGAATCTTTTCTTCTGCCAATGCTGTTTCTAAAGGTAACTTCGACAGTTTGATGATCCCTTTCCGATGCCTTGTTGCCGATATAGATTCGTCACAGCAACTTGTATTCGCAAAAGGAGATTTAAGCGCCTCGATACGTGGATCCATGAGCCTGCCTCTCTTTTTTAATCCATTGGAAATAAATAATAAACTTGTATTTGATGGCGGAATTTATAATAATTTTCCATGTGATGTAGCCATCCGTGAATTTAAGCCGGACGTGATTATCGGAAGTCGCGTGGCAAGAAGATATAAGAAAGCTGACAAGGATGATATGATTTCCCAATTGCTTACCATGCTTATGGAGCGCCAGAGCGACACTATTGCTTACCCAAATTCTGTAATGATCGTTCCCAGCATCCCTCAGATAAGCCTGCTCGATTTTTCTCATACATCTGAACTGGCGGATAGCGGGTATGTTTCAACCATGCGAAAAATCAAAGATATTCGCGCTCTCGTTCGCGATACTCCTGATTATAAAAGTATGGCAGCAAGACGCGCAACCTTCAATATGAAAAAGCCGGTATTGCAGTTCGACTCAATAATTGTTACAGGATTGAACAATACTCAATCAGCATATATTCGTCAACTGCTAAAACACGGAAAGCGAACAATCACCTTTGATGAGCTTTGCAATGAGTATTTCCGGTTTCTTGATGAAGGGTTTGTGAAACTTGTTTATCCCACGGCAAAGTACAACGTGGCAACCGGCTTCTATGATCTCTATCTTGATATTACACAGGCGAATAATTTCAGCGCGCAGTTTGGCGGTAATTTTTCTCTCGCCAATACCAGTGAAGCATTTCTTGAACTACAGTACAAATATTTATGGACTAAAGCGTTTAGGTTTTACGTCAATGGTTACTTCGGAAGGGTTTACAGTTCTGCGAAACTGGATGGTCGGGTTGACTTTAATTCAAAAATTCCCTGGTTTGCCGAAATTGCTTATACATACAACCATTTCAATTATTTCAGGAATACCACTTTCTTCTTTGATGATAAAAACCCCGGATATATCATCGGGCAGGAATATTTCGGAAAACTTGCAGTCGGCGTTCCTGTAACCATGACAGGTAAACTTTCGCTGGGCGTCAATTATGCCTTTACCAACAACAAATACTATAAGAACAATCAGTTTTCGCGCAACGACACTGCCGACCAAACCTCCTTTGCTTTTGTTTCCCCCATGTTATCATTCGATTTGAATTCACTGAACCGGAAGCAATATCCAAATTCAGGAGTGAGGTTATTAGTGAAATTATCCTATATCAATGGAATCGAAAGCATGTTACCCGGTTCAACAACCACCAATAAAAACGACGTGGTTCAGGGACATGACTTTTTCAGGCTGCACCTCTTATATGATAATTATTTTGAGTCATTCGGTCCCGTCAGGCTCGGTTTTTATGGCGAAGGTGTAATTTCTAATCAGCCATTGTTCTCAAATTATCTCTCAAGTTTACTATACGCGTCTGCCTTTCAGCCTCTTCCCGAGTCTCAAACCTTTTTTTTGCCGCCGTTCATTGCCAATAGTTACGCGGCTGTTGGAATGAAGGTGGTTTTAAGAATCTTTAAAAAAGTTGAGTACCGGCTCGAAGGCTATCTTTTTCAGCCATATCAGGAAATTAAACAAAATTCAGATGATTTCTCTGCCTGGTACGGTCAGAAATTTTCTGACCGCGCATACATGGCTTCCACTGCGCTTGTGTATCACAGTCCGCTTGGACCTGTTGGTATTACATTAAACTATTATGATAAAATGGCTGATAAATTCACACTGAACTTCAATTTCGGTTTTATCATTTTTAATGATAGGGCAATGCCTTAACCAATCTATACATTGGTTTTGAAATAATTTGTACTTTTGCTGACCTTTATCGCAAAAACCGGCATAAGTCGGACTCTTACTAAAATTCATTTTTTAACGGATCTTAACTACGAATGAAAACTTCAGAAAACACACCCCGGAATCCTGAACTGGAGACAACTTCCGATCAGGAGGAGATTATTGCCGCCACAGAAATTACTGCGGATAATGCCGAAACAACCCTTCCAACTGATGCGAATCAGTCTGAAATTACCCAGCAAACCGATGATGCGCCTCTGGAATCAGTTTTTCCTGCCGCTTCTGTTGAAGTTGATATAGCGCCGGTCATTGAGGAAGCTATTGATGAAATACCAGTAGCCGTTGAGATTAGCGAAACTGCTGATCTTACTTTTCCTTTGGTAACTGAATCGGAATTACCTGAGCAAGTTGCACCCGAAACAACTTCATTTGAAACTCCTGAACAAATCGAAATCGAACCTACTTCAATAGAAGCCTTTGAACAAATTGAAATTGAACCGATTTCTTCTGAATCTCAGGAACATGTTGAAAATGTATTGATAGCCGCTGATGAAAACTCAGGCGATTTATTGCTGGAAACAATGCATGAAGAACATCTGGAAGAGCATCCCGATGAAGTTACCGAAGATAACATGGAACATCTTATTGTTGAATCTGATGTGAATTACGATTCATTTTCGAGAGATGAACTGGTTGGATTATTGGAACAAGCTGTTGCAGAAACCGATTTCAATGCCGTTAAAACCCGCATCGCGCTTATCAAGGTAGCTTTTTTGAAAAAGAAAAAGGAAGAGAGCCTCGAAAAATATGAACAGGTTAGTGAAGAGGGGGTAACCAAGGAAGAACTTTCAACGGAGCCGGATGCTCTGGAGGTTAAGTTTAATGAATTATTCAATATATATCGCGCCAACAAGATAAAGTTTGCCGAAGAACAGGAAAAGATCAAACAATATAATCTTAAACGGAAATTTGAAATCCTCGACTCTTTAAAAGCGTTGATTAGTTCGGAGGAAACCCTGAAGAAAACTTACGATGAATTCAAAATTTTACAGGATCGTTGGAAAGAAATAGGAATGGTGCCACGCACCGAGATCAATAACCTTTGGCAAAATTACCATTTCCTGGTTGAGAAATTCTTTGAAAAAGTCAAGCTGAATAAAGAGCTTAAAGACCTTGACCTGAAGAAAAATCTGGAAGCAAAAATCTCAGTGTGCGAGAGGACAGAGGAATTATTACTTGAAACTTCAATTATCAGGTCGTTCAGAAAACTTCAGAAATATCATGAAGATTGGAAAGAGATTGGTCCGGTGCCTGCCGATAAAAAAGATGAAATCTGGGAACGTTTTAAAAACGCAACCGATAAAATCAACGATCGTCGTCGCGAACATTACGCCTTGGTTGAGGATGAACAGAACCGTAACATGGAGACAAAGATTGCTCTTTGTGAACAAGGCGAAGTGATACTGGAACTTAAAAATGATTCGATTAAAGAATGGCAGGATAATACAAATAAGGTCAATGACTTACTTAAGATTTGGAAAAATATCGGACCGGTTCCGCAAAAAATGAATGTTGAGATATGGACGCGGTTTAAAGCCAGCCTCGATGCTTTTTTTGCAGTTAAAAAGGAATATTTTGACAAACTGAAGGAGCAGCAGATGCATAATTACAACCTTAAGGTTGAACTATGTATGCAGGCTGAAGCGCTGAACACCAGCGCCGATTGGAAAAAGACAACCAATGAACTAATCCGGCTTCAGAATGACTGGAAAAATATTGGTCCGGTTCCCAAAAAACATTCTGATAAGTTATGGAAACGCTTTCGTTCAGCCTGCGACGCCTTTTTCAATACCAAACAAGCATATTTTTCCAATATGCAGGCAAGTGAAACAGAAAATCTGAATAAAAAACTCGGTCTGTTGACCCGCCTCAGAGAATTTCAATTTGGCGCCGATAAAACCGCGAATCTTGACGTCCTGAAAAATTTTCAGCGTGAATGGACCGAAATTGGTCATGTTCCAATGAAAGAGAAAGACCGTCTCCACAATGAATTTCGCGCGCTGATCAACGAGCAAATGGATAAGCTGAAAATCAGCGACGTCGAAATGAGCGCTGCAAGCTACCAGGCCAGATTTGACCACATGAAGAGCGATCCCAATGCCAGGCGTGTTATTGGCAAGGAAAAGGAAACGCTGGCAATGAGAATTACCAAAATGAAGGACGAAATCACATTATGGGAGAATAATATTGGATTCTTTGCAAAATCGAAAAGCGCCGCAATTGTCCGTGAAGAGTTTGAACATAAAATCAACATGGCTAAAAGCGAGCTGAAAGTTCTCGAAGCCAAGATGAAAATTATGAAACAACAGGGAGGTTTATAAGAAGTAGCGAGGCGGCGATGTAGCGAAATGGCGAAATTATGGCGGGGAATTCTTTTGGAAAAGCGCTTGTTTTAACTACTTTTGGCGAGTCGCACGGCATTGCGGTTGGCGGCGTTCTTGATGGGTTTCCTTCAAATATCAATATTGACATTGATTTTATTCAGTCGGAACTGAACCGGCGACGACCGGGGCTGGATTTTTTCTCTTCGCCCCGCCACGAAGACGATCTCATCGAAATTTTATCCGGAGTTTTTGAGGGGCGTTCAACCGGTGCCCCTATTGCTTTTCTTGTTTACAATCACGATCAAAAACCTGCTGATTACGAACACTTGAAAGATGTTTACCGTCCTTCGCATGCCGATTTTACTTACCAGCAGAAATATGGAATCCGCGACTATCGTGGCGGAGGGCGTTCATCAGCGCGGGAAACTGTGGCGCGCGTAGACGGAGGAGCCTTCGCAAAGCTACTGCTGCATCAGCGCAAAATCAATATCAACGCGCGAATTTCACAAATTGGCGGGTATGCTTTAAACGATCCCGGATCCGCCGTTCATTATGAAAAAACTGTGATTTTCAATAGTGATATCATCCGTTTTCTGGAAGAGTTGAAAATCACCGGAGATACCATCGGCGGGATAATTTCCTGTACGATTACCGGAGTTCCTGCGGGGATTGGCGAACCGGTATTCGACAAACTTCAGGCTGATCTGGCAAAAGCAATGATGAGCATCAACGCGGTAAAAGGATTTGAATATGGATCAGGTTTCGCCTGCGCCGCAATGAAAGGTTCAGAACATAATGACGTCTTTACCAACGAAGCGGGAAAAATCAGAACATTGTCAAACAATTCCGGAGGAATTCAGGGCGGAATCAGCAACGGGATGGAGATCACATTCAGAGTTGCATTCAAGCCCGCTTCAACATTGATGATGGATCAGGAAACAGTAACCGTATCAGGCGAAAAAACGATACTCAAAGGAAAGGGACGACATGATGTTTGCGTAGTTCCCCGCGCGCTACCAATAGTGGAAGCTATGACGGCTCTCGTTATGGCAGACCAGGGGCTAAGAAATAGCGACGGGTTCCTGTTGCGAAAGGCAATGAAATGAGCCGAGTCCCCAGATAATTTCAAAAGAATCAACTCCAATTATGCTTCGATCGGGAAAACATTCCTCAAGAATCCTCATTGCCCGGTCATCTTCTTTGCAGCGAAAATTTGGCACGATCACAGAATTGTTTGCGATGTAGAAATTTGCATAAGAGGCTGGCAACCGCTGTCCCTCAAAAATCACCGGTTTTGGCATTGGCATCTCGGCAATATCAAGCTGTTTGCCATTGGTCAGGCGGAAAGATTTTAATTTCTTCAGGTTATTTGACAGAATGTTGTGATTAGCATCAGATTTGCGGGGTTCAACCATAGTTACAACAGCATCTTCCCTGAAAAATCTGGTAATGTCGTCAATATGTCCGTTGGTATCGTCCCCTTCAATGCCTTCATCAAGCCATAATATCTGTTCAACGCCATAAAACTCCCGGAGGTATGCTTCTATCTCGGTCTGCAATAATTCCGGATTACGATTTTCGTTCAACAAACATTGTGTGGTCGTAAGCAGAGTTCCTTTTCCATTGAAATCAACAGCGCCTCCTTCCATTACTATTCCAGGGAAGTAAACCGGAATGTTAAGATATTCCCCAATAAGCCCCGGTATTTGTTCATCCAAATCATGATCGTATTTGTTTCCCCACGCATTATATCGCCAGCTCACAATCACTTTGGGAATAGCGCTTTCCGGGTTGATCAGAAATGCCGGTCCATGATCGCGACACCATGCATCATTGGTGGGATGGATTAGTAATGTGATCTTCGACATGTCAGTTCCGATTTCTGCAAGGTCGCTGAAAACGCTGTTTTTCAGCGATTCATTTCTGACATTGATACAAACCTGTTCTCCCTTTGTCAACTCCCTGATAAACTGGTTGTAAAAAGGAAAAATCCTGTCCAGAGTTCCAGGCCAGGAATAGGAATCATCATGCGGGTAGCTCAGCCATGTTGCCCGGTGTTGATGCCATTCGGCTGGAAAATGATACCCTTGCAATTTTGGAGAGTTTTCTGTAATTAAAAACATTGGAATTTGGAATTTGGAATTTAGAATTTGAAACCTTGAACCTGAAACCTTGAGCCTACTC
>JAPLDO010000065.1 GCA_026391715.1 Bacteroidota bacterium | reverse complement strand
GAATTGAAGGCAAACACTCTTTCCAAAGGTTCCCAGCCACATGAAGAAGGTAAACACGCCCCACATAAAAAGATACCAGCCCATGAAACCCTCTTCGGTTTTGATGCCTTTGCCGGTGCTTATCTCGGGCAGAAGCCAGATGGCAACCAGGGTAAGCCAGAACATCCCATAAGAGGTGAAGGCTGTGAGCCCGAAGGTGTTTCCCTTTTTAAATTCAAGGATGCCGGCGATTACCTGGGCGATGCCGCCATAAAACATGCCCATGGCCAGGATCATGGCGCTTACCGGGAAAAAGCCGGCGTTGTGGATGTTCAGCAGAACGGTTGTCATCCCAAAGCCCATAAGTCCGAGAGGCGCGGGGTTTGCTAATTTACATTCCATATCTTTCAATGATCTCCTGTTTGCTCTTTCCAAGGATGTCATATTTCTTCCCGACTTTCCTGAATGCTTCAAGAGCTTTTTCAAGATGGTGAATCTCATGTCCTGCGGAAATCTGGGTGCGGATGCGCGCCTGTCCCTGCGGAACTACCGGGAAAAAGAAGCCGATTGCATAAATACCTTCATCATACAAATCGCGGGAAACATCCTGCGCAAGCTTTGCATTGAAAAGCATTACCGGCACAATCGGGGTATCTCCAGCCTTGATTATCAGCCCGGCGTCAAGTAATCCCTTGCGCCAGAATTCTGTATTCTTTTCCAGCTTGTCGCGACGGTCGGTAGAGGCTGAGAGGATTTCGAGAACCTTGATAACGCCGGCAACCACCGGCGGCGCTATGGTGTTGGAAAAGAGGTAAGGACGGGCTTTCTGACGACACATCTCAACCAGTTCCCGGCGACCGGAAACGCAACCGCCCGAAGCTCCTCCAAGACCCTTGCCGAAGGTGGTGGTAATAATGTCCATTTTACCCATCACCCCGCAATGTTCATGGGTGCCGCGACCTGTTTTTCCAATGAAACCACTGGCGTGCGAATCATCTACAAAGAGCAGCGCGTCATATTTTTCACAAAGTTCTGCCATCTTGTCGAGCTTTGCTGTATCGCCATCCATTGAGAAAACGCCGTCGGTGATCACCATTTTCAGGCGTTTGTCGTTGTGTAACTGTAATTTTTCCTCAAGATGCTCCATGTCGGAGTGCTTGAAAGTGTCGTGCATTGCGCTACAGAGGCGTATCCCGTCAATGATGGAGGCGTGAACCAGCCGGTCGGAGATCATCACATCGTCCTTTGTCAAAACAGCCTCGAACACTCCGGCGTTAGCGTCCATGCAGGATGGGAAAAGAATAGTATCTTCAGTTCCGAGGAATTCGGTAACCATCTGTTCCAGCTTTTTATGGATATCCTGTGTGCCGCATATAAAGCGCACCGACGACATTCCGTAGCCATGCGAATCGAGACCGGCGTGAGCGGCTTTCACCACTTCGGGATGACTCGACATTCCGAGGTAGTTGTTGGCGCAGATGTTAATGACTTTTTTTATTGCAGCGCCAACCGGAAATTCAACTTCAATGTCGGCAGCCTGCGCTGAATGGATGTAACGTTCCTGCTTGAATAATCCGGCATTTTTCATGCCATCCAGGATTTCGCTGTACGTCCTGCGGGTTTTATCGGTATAAGCCATGATTTCCTCCTCTATTTTACATATTCCTTAACCAGTAAACAGATTTTATTCACCGAGTCGAAAGCTTCCGGAGTAGCTTTATCATCGGGAATTGAGATTTTGTATTTGTTTTCGAGGAATCGCTTTAACGATACCATTGAAAAACTATCAACAATACCACCCGAAATTAATGGGGTATCGTTGGTTAATTCTGTGTCGTCCTCAACATATTCTTTAATTACATACGCTTTAATGATTTCTTGCATTTCTTCCATGGTTTGTTTCTCCTTTTTTTTAAATAATTCAAATTTCCGTTTATAAATGTGTAAAGACGCAATGCATTGCGTCTCTACATTGCGTCTCTACATTGCGTCTCTACCGTGTTATCAATCATTCTCCAACGTTGACGTATCCCCTATTTCTTCTCCCCACTCTTTGGCATGGAGGATACGCCGCATGATTTTGCCGCTGCGGGTTTTGGGAAGGGTTTCGATGAACTCAATTTCCTGCGGCATGGCAAGGGGCGATAATTTCTTACGGACAAAATTCATGATGTCGAGGTCGAGATCCTTACTGCCGGTAAAACCTGGTTTCAGGGTTACGAAGGCTTTGACTACCTCCATGTTAACGAAGTCGGGTTTTGCAACAACTGCCGATTCGGCGACTGCCGGGTGTTCAAGTAGCGCAGATTCCACCTCAAACGGGCTTACCAGGTGTCCGCCGGTGTTTATCACATCGTCGTCGCGCCCGACGAACCAGAAGTAGCCTTCGTTGTCAATCGAGGAACGATCGCCGGGAAGGTACCAGCCGTTCTGGAATTTCTTTTGATATGTTTCTTCATTCCGCCAATAGGTTCGCATCATCGAAGGCCAGCCCGGTTTGATGGCAATCAGTCCGATCTTTCCGGTTTCAGTGAATGGTTCAAAGGTTTCGGGGTGAATCACCGTTGCAGTAATGCCCGGAAATGGTTTGCCCATTGAACCGGGTTTAATTTTCATCCCCGGATAATTGGTGATCATGATGGAACCTGTTTCGGTTTGCCAGTAGGTGTCGAGAAAAGGCTTTCCAAATACCCGTTCACTCCATATTACGGCTTCGGAATTTAGCGGTTCGCCTACCGATGCAAGATGCCGCAAGGTGGAAAGATCATACTTTTTGATTACCTCTTCGCCTGCTTTCATCAGCGAACGAATGGCTGTAGGAGCCGAATACCACATTGATATCTTATGCTTTTCGATGAAGCGGTACCAATTGTCGGCAGAGAAACCGGCGTCGAGGACACACTGCGTAACGCCGTTGCTGAAGGCGCCGATTATGCCATAAGAAGTTCCGGTTACCCATCCAGGATCGGCGGTACACCAGTAGATGTCGCTGTCCTGAAGATCAAGTACCCATTTGGATGTAAGGTATTGTGAAATCAGGGAATAATGCACATGCTTCACACCTTTGGGCTGCCCGGTTGTGCCGGAGGTATAATGCAGTACCGACGGTGATTCGGCTTTGGTTGGGTGAATCTCAAACTTGTCAACTTTTTCGGCTTTTTCCAGATCGAATGCAATTTCGCGGTCGCCAAGTGGTTTGGCAGGATCGGCGTCCACAATGATCAAATGTTTCAGATATGGCATTTTGTCCATGATCTTACGAACCTTTGGCGCATGTTTTTTCTGAGTGATGATGGCAGTGGTTTGGGCGTTATCGAGTCGCACGAAGAGCGATTCGTCGCCAAATGCCGAAAATAGCGGTTGTGCTATACCTCCCATTTTCAAAATACCGAGAAAACCTATGTAAAGTTCCGGGATTTTATCCATGAAAAGGCATACCCTGTCTTCGGGTTTTACGCCGAGGTTGCGAAGGAATTGCCCAATAGTGTTGCTATTGAGGCGAAGGTCGTTGTAGGTGTAACGCTTTTCGTTACCTGTTGAGCCTTCCCAGATCAGCGCCGGTTTTTCAGCCTTGCCCATCAGGCAGATGCGGTCGGAGCAGTGCCAACCAATGTTGATGATGATGCCTTCCTGGTAGTCAAGTTCCTTCTCGGAAATACTCCAGGAGAAATCTTTTATTCGTTCGTCGTACGATCCAATGTTTGACATGGGTCAGAGGTTATAAAGTGTGAAATAAAGAAGTAGCGAGGTAGCGAAATGGCAAAATGGAGGATTGGCGAAAATTAGTTCAGATAGTTGTTTGAGCATGTGTAGTAGCGCCTTCAGTTTCGATAATTACAATGGCGGTTGCCATCTCTTTTAGATGCGATAAAGATACATGTATTTTTGAAACTGACAAATTGGTCAGCAATTCTTTTGCTTTTTCAAAAACCCGGATGTGGGGCTTTCCGAGTTCATCATTATAAACCTCGATATCGGCAAACCGGATCCCGAAACGCCAGCCAGCGCCGATTGCTTTCAACATTGCCTCCTTAGCCGAAAACCGCGCGGCGTAATGCTGGTATTTGTTCTTTTTCGATTCGCAGTATTCTATCTCTACTGGCGTAAAGATCTTATCGCGAAAGCCGATGTCGCGCGACATAACCTTTTCGATGCGCGCTACTTCGATGATGTCAATGCCTGTTCCGAGGATCATAATGTTTGGGTTATTTAAAATTGGTCGAGCCGGCAATGTATGTTGCATTTTTAAACCCCTGAAAAGTCAGTAATGATCTGTAGTTGTTGACGCTCATATTTGCCGCTGTTGGAAATACCTATAGCCAAAAGATAAATGCAGGAATGACGAAAAGTAAAATCGCTGGTTTCATAAAATTGCCTCGTTAAAGTTGCCGGGTAAAGATATAAAAGTTTTTAGCGGTAACTTTGTAAAAACATTTGTTATGTCGACCCTTGAGTTACAAAATCAATTGATCCGTAAAATTCTTGATATCAACGACAAGGAGGTACTGGAATGTTTATTCAGAATTGCCTGAAACGAAAAGTCCCCACCATATAAGCTGACCTCTTTTGAACAACAGTTCATCAGGGAAAGTCTTGAAGATTATCATATAGGCAAGGTGAAATCAAATGATGAAGTTTTTACTCAACCGATCTATGGCATAAATAATAACCTGGACTAATCCAGCAAAATTCGTTTACAATAAAATCCTTGAATTTTATTATCAGCGAAATGGAACAAAGAAATATGGTTCAGAACTAAACAAACACATTTTTAATTTGCTAACTCCTCGGTTTTATATTATATTTGCAATAAATAAGTATCATAATACCTAAATCATGCAAGTATGAAAACCCTTCTCCTTTTTTCCTTTATGATCTGCCTGTCTGTCACAAGTATGGCTCAGGTAGCAGTGAACACAACAGGCGCAGCTCCGGCAACCAGCGCCATGCTCGACGTTGCAAGCAGCAACAAAGGCGTTCTTTTCCCTCGTGTCGCCCTCACCGGCAGGTTCAATGGATATCCGGTTTCTTCGCCTGTAGCCGGTTTGATTGTGTTTAACACAGCCTACGTTTCGGATGGTTTAAACACGCTTTATCCAAATAATTTTTACTACTGGAACGGCTCATCCTGGGACATGTTCATGAACCAGTTTGAAGATAATGTAAAATTATGGAGCATGTCGAACACTACTGTTGGAAACATCTACGAGCGTGTATCCGGGAATGTGCTGATAGGTCCGAACGGAACCGTTATGGACGCAGCGCCAAGCGCCAAACTCGAAGTCCGATCTACAGACAAAGGCGTTTTATTCCCGCAGGTTTCAATCGACAGCCTGAAAGATATCACCAGCGTGGCCAATCCTGCCAATGGCGTGGTGGTTTACAACACCACCCAACCCGGCGCCCGGTATGACATGATGAAGGGTTACTATTATTATGATGCCACCGCGCTGAAATGGGTCAGGCTGGCCGATAACCAGTATGACAATCAATGGCAGGCAGGAACGATGGGATATTGGGGCGTCGAACTGAAAAATAAAAGCAACGGGGTCGATATATCCGATCCCTATAATGGGGCACAGTATGTTTTCTCCCCCAAGGTCAAGATAGCAAAGATCGTAGATTCGCTTACTGCCTATTCGCTTAATGTAAATGCCCTTGTTTTGTCCGGCACGGTCAATAAAACCTCCAGTAATTGGATCAACCATCAGAAAACCAGCATTGTTTTTGAAAACAACTATTCCACCAGCCAGAGCTGGGGCCTCTCTCCCGGTTCAATGATCTCTTCCTTCGTGAACGGCACTACAATTAATGATCTCAAATCCGGATTAAACCTATATACCTTTGCAAATCCTGCTTTCTCTGTTATCGACACCCCGACCATATCCATGGTGCGGAGAAATGTAGCGATTGGTGGTTACGCGGTGGATAATGGCTATTATAATGATGCCAGACTGGCGATCCCCAGTTTCAAAGATTGCGACAACCTTAATTTATCCAACCCGGCAAATCCAGCTTTTAAATGGGCCATGTATGTTGACGGTGGCTCAGGCGCCCTGAATTTCTACCGCAACAACAGTCTCATGGGTATCTTCAGTCCCGTTAACGGAGCTTATACCAACTACTCCGACAGCCGGATGAAAAAAGATGTGGAGGATATGAAACCAGCTCTTTCCGGGATTTTATCAATGAAAGCATATTCATACCATTATGTCCAAAATAATGCCGACGATCCGAAAACATTGGGATTCATGGCGCAGGATGTACTTAAACATTTCCCCGAACTGGTTACCGAAACCACCGACAGGGAATCAAAAGAGAAACTTTACCTGGTTAATTACAGCGGGTTGGGCGTTGTCGCAGTCAAAGCCATCCAGGAGCAACAGGCGGTAATTGCCAGTCAGCAGAAACAGATAGACGAACTGAAGGCAGAGATCAATGAAATCAGACAATCACTCCTTAAAAAGTAAAGCCATGAAAACAGGACTCATTTTTATTGCCATTTTTCTGGTTTTAACGGCATTTTCACAGCAGCCAAAGGTTCAGGTTGTGGTGAATGGAAAACCGGTCGCAAATCCGCAGGTAAGTCTTGTAAATGGAGGTTTCGTCATGGTATCAAACCAAGGTAATTCCTCCGTCGGAACTGTATCTCCGCTCACTGCCGTACCTACCCCTGTCCCGATTTCTCCGAATGGCCAGTTAAAAGTTCCTGTAGCCATTAATGGTAAAATAGCGAGCGAATCCGAATACACTTCAGGTAACGGAGGTCAGGCAATCATGTTAAACGGAAAAACCGCACAGAATAAGGCTGTTTGCCCTAAAGGGAAAACCGGCGGGACATCGGTTCCCGTGATAATAATACCTGACGGTATAAAGGTTGATTCTTCACGGAAAGGGATTCTGGTTGGAAAACGTTAATCCTTCAAACAGTTATTATAAGATATTGAGGGGAATGCATTAGTTACAGTAACCCGGCGCTTTTAAGAATTTCCTTAAGTTTTGGCTGATATTCGGAATAGTCGCGAAGAGCTGTGAGGGTTTTCAGGTAATCCTTTTTCATTGGCGCCAGCGATAGTTTGCGATCCCAGAAAGCAAACCCGAATATGCTCACCATCATGGTAGTAAAAATACCGATGATTGCCCAGAGAAAACTGAATAGTTGATCGAAACGGGCGTTCATCTCCGAATGAAGAGCATCAAATTTTGTATCAATTTTTGAATTTAATTCTGTTCTGAGAGATTCAACTTTCTGCTCAGTTCGAATGATCCGGTCACGGTCATCCAATGTAAAAGGAATCTCCTTTGTTTCTGCCATGCCAATTATTGGCGTCAGAAGCAGGTAAAACACGATAATTTTCTGAATTGTTTTCATTTTGGTTTCGGATTAAGTTTATATGTTTAATCCGGTTGGCATGGCAAAGGTAATA
>JAPLDO010000039.1 GCA_026391715.1 Bacteroidota bacterium | reverse complement strand
ACAAACAGAATTAGAAGTTGCAGAGATTGAAACTGAGACCTGTTTTGGGGTATTTACCAGCATAGTAATTTTGTTGGAAAATGCAGGACTTCCGGTTGCGCAGGTTGCATCGGAGGTTAGCTTACAAGAGATTGTATCGCTATTTATGGGAATAAAGCTAAAAACATTGCTATTTGATCCAGAGTTAATTCCATTGACTTTCCATTGGAAGACATGCGAAGAGCCTCCATTGGATTGAGAAGCCGTATATGTTACGGTTGTTCCGGCACATACTCCATTACCGGATGCAGTAATTGAGACGCTTACCGGTAACAGTGGATTCACAATCATGGTTATCGGGTTTGAAGTTGCCGGATTGTTGTTGGTACATATCTCATTTGAGGTCAGAATACAATTTACCACATCATTGTTAGCTGGAATGTAAGAATAACCAGGGCTGTTTGTTCCTACGGGAATCCCATTCACCATCCACTGAAAAACCGGGGCAGTACCTACATTTATCGCAATTGCATTAAAGGTTACTGTGGCGCCGGCACAAACCGGATTGTTTGAAGCGGTTATTGAAATGCTTACTGATTTTACCGGGTTAACAACCATTGTAATTGTATTTGAATTTGCCATATTTGAAGTAACACAAAATAGATTTGATGTTATACTACAGGTTATATGGTCATTATTTATTGGGATACAAGTGTAGCTGGAACTGTTGGAACCCACATTAACTCCGTTTACCTTCCATTGAAAAAGCGGATTTGACCCGCCATTATCCGGAGTTGCAGTAAAAGTAACAGACGTTCCGGCACAAACGGTATTTGCCGAAGAAGCAATTGTAACGCCAACCACCAATTGGGAATTGACGGACATGGTTATAAAATTTGATGTTGCCGGATTACCGGAAGCACATGGGGCGCTTGAAGTTAAAACACAAGATATTACATCGTTGTTTGCAGGAGTTTTAATAAACGTTGGCGAGTTTGTTCCTTCAGTGATTCCATTTACCTTCCATTGATAAGCAGGGTAAGATCCGCCATTCACAGGATTTGCTGTAAACGTAACTGAAGAACCCATACAAACAGGATTATTTGAATCGGTTATCACAACACTGACCGGTAAAGATGGGTTTACCGTCATAGTAATTGTATTGGAAGTGGCTGGATTATTAATAGTGCAAATTTCGCCTGACGTCAGAACACAAAAAACCAAATCTCCATTGGCAGGAATATATGAATAGGAACTGGTATTCTGACCAACATTATTCCCGTTGATTTTCCATTGATATAGCGGGTTTGTTCCACCATTAACAGGCGAGGCGGTAAATGTAACAAGAGTTCCCGCACATACTGGATTTCCAGAAGCAGCAATAGAGACACTTATATTCAATTGAGGATTTACTACCATTGAAATGGGATTGGACGTTGCCGGGGTTCCTTGTTCACAGTTTGCAACGGCAATTAAACCACAGGTTATTGTATCATTATTCAAAGGTGCGTAGGAATAAGTAGCGTTGGTTGCTCCGAAAATTTCTGTTCTGTTTTTCTTCCACTGAAATGCAGGATTTGCTCCTCCATTAACCGGAGTGGCAGTAAATGTTACTGAGGTTCCGGAACAGACCGGATTTGCAGAGGCAACGATAGTAATGTCCGCTGCGATCAGAGGATTTACAATCATATCAATGACATTGGATGTAGCCGGATTTCCTGAAGAGCAGGTTATATCTGATGTCAGCAAACATTTTACGTGATCATTATTTGCCGGAATATATGAGAAGGCAGCGCTGTTTGATCCAACAATATTCCCATTTACCATCCACTGAAATGAAGGATTATTGCCTCCGTTTACGGGAGTGGCTGTAAAAGTAACAGTGGTTTGGGCACAAATAGGATTTTGTGAGGCAGTTACAGATACACTCACCGGTAAAACCGGATTTACAACCAATGCAATTGAGTTTGACGTATCGGGATTGTTGGTTGCGCAGGGTGAATTGGATATTAGAATACATTTTACCTCATCATTATTTAGTGGAATATAAGAGTAAGCAGAACTATTTGTTCCCACGATATTGCTGTTAACCATCCATTGAAATATAGGCGTTGTACCACCATTGGATGCGAAAGCAGTAAAGTTAACACTGGTGCCTGAGCAAATCGTATTAGAAGATGCGGAAACGGATACATTAACAGGCATGGAGGAATTCACAGTCATAGTGACGCTGTTGGAGGTGGCTGGATTGCCTGTTACGCAGGATGCATTGGATGTCAAACTACAAGAGATTTCATCATTGTTCGCCGGTGTATAAGAATAGGTTGCATTTGTAGCACCGGTTATGGCTATTCCGTTTTTCTTCCACTGGTATATAGGATTAGTTCCCCCATTTACAGGAGTGGCAGTAAATGTTATTGCAATGCCGGAACAGACCGGATTTGCTGAAGCTCCAATTGAAACTCCTGCAATTAAATTGCCTCCGCAGGATGTATTGAATATTTCCTGACCGCCATAACTAATTTTAGGTACGATATCGTTTATGGCATAGGCTCTCATATAGTAAGTTTTTCCAATTATCAAACCAGTTAAATTGCTTATGAAGCCGCCAGCCCCCGAACCATCCCATGTCTTATGGCTATTGGTTGTTGGCATTGGAATCGTATCCCAGCAAACGCCCCTGAACGAAACGGGGTTACCGCCGTCGGAAGTTACTGTTCCACCGGAAATTGCCGTTGTTTGCGTTATGTTTGTAACCTGCGATGTGATAACTGTTGGCGCCATTAGCTGAAGTGTTTGTACAGTTACCTGATTACCGTAAACTGTATCAGAAGCGTTAATTGCATAAGCCCTGCCGTAATAAAGCGTATTAGGAGTCAACCCTGAAATCGTAACTGAAAAATTACCCAATCCACTACCTCCGGAAACCAGGGTATTTGTGATAGTTGGATTTAAATTTGTACTAAAACAGATTCCTTTTGTAATAACCGAACTACCCCCGTCGCTTAAAACGTCGCCTCCTGAAATGAAACTAGTTTGTGTGATTGAAGATGGATTAGCAGTTGAGACAATAGGACTATTAGTTTCATTGTCTGTAATCCAGGTAGGCAAAAGAGATGACGATACTCCTAAAACCTGACCAGCCTGTCCAATAGGTAAGAATATAAGCCGGTTTCCTTCCCAATAAAATAAATCGCCAGGATGCGAACCTTTTGGCATCATAAGCGACCTCCATTGATAACCATCCCAGAAATAGTAACCAGGGCTTACATTATCGGGAGATAACCCGCTTGTAGAAATATTATATACGAGCAAACCGGGAGTTGGTTCATTAACAGGGTCGGCAAGTGAAGTAGCAACAAGTTGTACCCTGGGTGGTAAAAAACCTTTATTTGAAGACTTTACGTCTAGCATTGCAGATGGATCGGCAGGGGAGCCATCATTGTTGATTCCAACCTGGGAGTAAATCCGTCCCCCAAACAAAGTTACTAATGCAACTACCGTAATAAAAAGGGATAGTTTTTTCATGTTTAAGGGTTATGTTTTTAAAAAATTAAAATCAATTATTCAGATAAAAACAAAAATACCGCAGGTGCATCCGTTTGTCAATTGTGGAAAGCCGTAACCTTACATTTTTAATGTATTTTTTATAATATTGGAAAGAAAAGGGAAATTATGTACCGCAAAGTTACATCTTTCATTAAATAATCAATGAAATATGAAAAATAATGCTTATAAAGTAAAGAAAATTGGCAGATGTGGTTGGGTTCCTTTCGGTAAAGGCAACATCAGTAATCAAACCAGGTTATATCAGGGTGTCAGTTTTCTTTAAGGATGTAGTCATCATACTCTAATTCGAAACTTAATTTATGTTTCGATTCTTCCATTGCGAGGTTGAGGAACAAAGCTTTTAGGGAAGGGTCGTCGGCTTTTGCAGCTAATGCCGAATACATACGAAAAGCTGCTTTCTCTTTTTTCATCGCGAGAATAAGAGCATCCTGATAGTTCATATTCGCCGAAGGTTTAACATCCACGAGGTACTCGGCAATTTTTAAATCTCTGACGGTTTCTCCTGACATAACAAAACTTCCTTCTTCTTTAACCTTCATCAGATATGATTTGTGCCGCATCTCCTCCCCGGCATATTCCAGAAAAACCTTTTTGGTTTGATGATTTTTTGATTGGGCAGCAAGGATTAAATAAAAATCAACTGCCGCTTGTTCTTCCCTGATAGCAAAATCAAGGATTTCTTCAATGGAGGTAAATTCTTTCATGAGGATCAGGATTTCAGGATTTCAGGATTAAAGGATTGAAAGGATTGAAAAGATTGAAAAGATTGAAGTAGAAAAAAGCAAATATAATTTCGTCATAAATTTAATACTGACAGCGTTTCATCGAACTGGCGGATGAGATAATCGCATCCGTAATTAAAGATTCGTAAATCGTTTTCCTCTTTTGTCTGGCGCATAAGCATTTTATCATGGTGGCTGTGTTCCGGCAAAAGCGTGACTATTTCCATGAAAATATCTGTCGGATTTGACTGGGATTGGATGTTAAATTGAGCCATGATACCACAAAGTTGCTGAAGCGAGTTTAATTCAAAGGGCTGGTTCATGAATGGACTGAACTCCTGGATAACCTTTTGCGCATTGGTAAAAGTACCTCCTATTTCGCCAGGGAATGAAGCCGGTAAAACCAGATCGGCTTCTTTTGCCGTTTCAGTAAGAAAATAATCCTGTACCATTTTAAAAGATGCTTTCCTGTACAAAGTTTGAATTTCCTTTTGGTTTATTGCGCATCCAACAGGATCCTCTCCAAAGATAAAAAGATTTTTCAACTTTCCTGCTTTCAGCAACGTACTAAGACATTCGGATTCGGATGAGACAATTTCGGCTAAATGCCATCTTTCTTTAAGCCGGTTTATATAGGCGGCGTCTGCGAGTTTCTGCCCTCCTATCCCTTCATGGGGATTTACGCCCATATCAAACAATCCCTGCGAATTATTCTTTTCCTTCAGAGCAATAATTCCATTGGCTGTTTTTCCTAATTTCCCGGTAATCCTGACTAAATTAAATAATTCTTTTGAGGCATTGGATGAAATCCATTTTTCGGAGAAAATTAAAATGGCATTCATTTCGTTGTTATACGACTGCGAAAATTCAGCAATCACTGTTTTGGATACTCCGGCTTTTTCAAGTAAAAGAGAAAAATCTTCTTTGAGCAGCATTTCCCTGTAACCATCAAACCCTTCAACCCGGTCGCGAAGAAAAAGTCCATTCTCAAGTCCATTTGAAAGTAAGTAATGGTTTACTGCTTTTATAAAATGGTAGTAAGATTTTACTGTCAACTGGCTTGTCACTTTGTGCGACATGGCAGTTTCCTTTTCAGTGGCGACAGAAATCACGGGAATTTTCTTCTCATACTGAGCTTTTCTGACAAGGAACCCTACTACTGCATGGTCCATGTTAATTTCAGTTCCAAGCAGATAAACAGCGCTGGCTCCGGCAATCTGATCAAACGGCACATTCAGATCGTTGTTGTGGCGATATCCTTCGCCCCTGCCGAGGTAATGAAAACTACCTATATTGTTTGTTCCGGCAGCTTTCCGGGCGAGTTTATGAATCAGGTAGAGTTCTTCGTTGGTTAAACGCGCTCCGCCGAAAAAGGCGTTTTCATTTGGTTTAACAGTGGTTATTTGTTCATGGATTATCCGAAAAGCCTGATCAAAAGTTATTTCGCTGAAAGAACCATTTTTTTTAATCAAGGGTGATGTAATCCGTGAAGGATCGTTCATTGATCTGTAACCAAATCTTGGATACTTACAGATATTACCATCAGGATTAACGAGACCTTTTTTACCGCCAACTCCGGTTATAAATTTCTGCTTTGAATGAATTTCAACGGTGCATCCAACCGAACAATAATTACAGATTTGGGTGTGAGCAGTCGTTTTTACCGGACCCGGCTTGAACGGAACATTTTCGGTGATTGCGCCGGTAGGGCAGGTTGAAATACATAAACCACACGATTCGCAATGGGTGTCCTGCAAAGCGTATCCCATACCGGGAGCCACATAAGTTTTAATGCCGCGATTTACCAAACCAAGGGCGTTAGCGCCAACAACTTCGCGACAAATACGAACACACCGGGCGCAAAGGATACATTTATTATTATCAATTTCGATGAATGGATGGCGGAAATCAACTTTATACTCATTAAAATCACCTTCAAAGGATTGCTGATTTGCGTTGTATTTTGTCGCATATTTCTGCAGATCGCAGTTCAAAAAAGAGACGCATCCACATTCGAGACATCGCTGAGCTTCATGGCGAGCAATCTCTTCATTGTTATAACCAAGTTCCACTTCCCGAAAGTTTAACCTTTCATCGGGAGGTAAAGTTGGCATCTCTTCCCTCGATTGAAATTCAAACTCCTCCTTATAAGCATCGGGATGTTGCTTTTTAAAATTCTCACGTTTGCTTGTAAACGGTTTCGCCATTGGTTTCAGCGGCAACCCCATCAGATATTGATTGGCGCTATATGCGGCAGTTTTTGCCTGGGCAATAGCTTCGATAATTGTAGCCGGACCTGTAACTCCATCTCCCGCAGCAAAAACCGAGGGAATTCCGGTTTGAAGCGTTTTCCTATCGGCGTCAATATCGCCCCATTTGTTTACCTTCAATTCGCCGTCATTGGCAAAGCGATTAATGTCGTCAATAAAATTGACGTCAGTTTTCTGACCAATAGCGGCAAGAATATAGTCAACCTTCAACTCAAAATCAGAATTTTCGATTGGCACCGGGCGTCGGCGTCCCGAAGCGTCGGGTTCCCCTAATTCCATTTTGATGCAGGTAACAGATTCAACTTCTCCGGCAACATTTTTATTAACTTTTTTAGGCAATGTAAGAAAGAGGTATTCTACGCCTTCAAGTTTTGATTCATGGATTTCAATAGGGTTGGCAGGCATCTCTTTTTCAGTACGGCGATAGATTACAAAAACTTTATCAGCATTGCAGCGGATTGAAGTGCGGCAACAATCCATGGCTGTATTCCCTCCTCCTACAACAGCTATTGTCTTACCGCGAAAATCATACCTCTGACCAGTAACTTCCATATTTTTCAGAAAATCAATGCCGGAATACACGTTGAGCGCGTCGTCGCCTTCGCAACCAACTCCGGTTCCTGTTTGTGAACCTATGGTGAGTACGGTTGCGTCGTAATTTTTGGTTATTTCCTGATAGCTCAGATTATCGCCAAGCCGTTGTTTATAAAAGATATTTACGCCAAGATCGGTAATGTTTTTAACCTCTTGATCCAGAATATCATTTGGAAGCCGGTATTCAGGAATTCCATATCTAAGCCAGCCGCCTGGATTTGGAGCCGCTTCAAAAATATCTGCCTGATGTCCTTCAATTTGTAGAAAATGACCAACGGAAAGTCCGCCAGGACCTGCGCCAATTACTGCAATCTTTTTTCCTGTTGATGGTTTCACTGACGGGACAAATTTTGTAGCGGAATTGAGATCGTAGTCAGCGGCGAACCGTTTTAAATAATCTATACCAACAGGCGCTCCTTCATTCAGCAGATTCCTGCGACATTCTACTTCACATGGACGGACGCAAACTCGTCCGCAAATTGCAGGCAACGGATTAGTTTCCTTGATCAAGGCAACAGCTTCATTGTACAATCCTTTATCAATGAGTGAAATGTATCCCTGCACATCCACGCCTGCCGGACAAGTCTGCTTACATGGACCGATACAATCGGCGTAATGGTTGCTAAGCAACAGTTCAAGCGCTATTTTCCTTGATTTTCTAATGGATTCATTATCAGTAATAATCTTCATGCCTTCGGTTAACCGGGTTGAGCATGAAGGCTGATGTCCGCGTATTCCTTCAACTTCAACCACACACAAATAGCATGAGGAAAATGGTTCGAGGCGGTCGTCATGACAAAGTGTTGGAATTTCAATCCCATGTCTTTTTGAAAGATCAAGGATGGTTTCGCCCTGGAAACCTTTTACAATATTTCCGTTGAGAATGATATTCAGAGAGTTTTCGGACATGTGAAAAGAGTTGGTAAGTTGGTAAGTTGGTAATTTGGTAATTTGGTAAGTTAGAATAAGAAAAATCAGGAGAGGTTTATTGCGTTAAATTTGCATTTTGAGAAGCAAACGCCGCATTTGGTGCATAGACTCTGATTGATGAGATGTGTTTTTTTGCGTTCGCCGGTTATTGCTTTTACCGGACAATTTTTCAGGCAAACCATACAACCGGTGCAATTACTCTCATCAACGGTATAGGTAAGTAATGGGCGGCACACTTTTGCCGGGCATTTCTTATGGGTGATATGCGCTTCATATTCATCCCTGAAATACCGGATGGTAGTAAGAACCGGGTTTGGCGCCGTTTGTCCAAGTCCGCAAAGGGAGTTGTCCTTAATCTGGCTTGCGAGTTCATCAAGTTTTTCAAGATCGCCCTGCTGCCCGTGTCCATTGGTAATTCGGTCAAGAATTTCGAGCATACGCTTGGTTCCGAGCCGGCAGAAGGTACATTTTCCGCAGCTTTCCTTGCAGGTGAAATCGAGGAAGAATTTTGCCACATCCACCATGCAGGTTGTTTCATCCATAACAACCATTCCGCCGGAACCCATGATTGCTCCGGTAGCGTTGACTGAATCATAATCCACAATTGTATCTGCCAGAAATTCGGGAATACAACCTCCGGAGGGACCGCCCATCTGAACAGCCTTGAACCGTTTATCTAATTTAATGCCGCCGCCAAGTTTAAAAATAACATCGCGGATGGTCATTCCCATTGGAACTTCAACCAAACCAGAATGTTTTACTTTTCCGGCAAGAGCAAAGACTTTTGTGCCTTTGCTTTTCTCAGTGCCGTAACGGGCATAAGCCGCAGCTCCATTAATGATGATCCATGGAATATTTGCGAAAGTCTCAACGTTATTAATGTTTGTAGGTTTTTTCCACAAACCTGAAACTGCCGGAAATGGAGGGCGTTTACGCGGCATGCCGCGTTCCCCTTCGATTGAGGCGATAAGAGCAGTTTCCTCGCCGCAAACGAAAGCGCCGGCGCCTTCCTTTATATATATGTCAAAGTTAAAACCTTCGACCCCGAATATATTTTTTCCGAGATAGCCTTTTTCATGCGCCTGTTGAATTGCGATTTTAAGCCGCTTAATTGCCAGGGGGTATTCGGCGCGGCAATAAATTACGCCTCCGGTAGCCTCAATAGTATATGCGGCAATGATCATTCCTTCGAGAACGGAATGTGGATCCCCCTCAAGAACCGAGCGATCCATAAAGGCGCCGGGGTCTCCTTCATCGGCGTTGCATATTACATATTTTTCAGAGGATTTATTGTTGAATGCAAATTTCCATTTCAAACCGGTAGGAAAGCCGCCGCCACCGCGACCGCGTAAGCCGGATTTGAGAATAGTGTCAATTACAATTTCGCTACTGATTTTTTCAGCCACAATTGTTTTAATGGCTTCATACCCTTTCCGGGATTCATATTCAACGATTGATTCAGGATCGATATAACCGCAATTCCTGAGAACTATCTTCACCTGATCGTTAAGAAAATTATTTTCAGGCGCGTCAAACAGATCGGTGTAAACGATATAATCGCGAATCGGATCATGCTGGTTGATGTGTTTTTCTATCACTTCCACTGCGCGGTCGGCGTCAACCTCACCATATAGATACGTGCCGGAGTCGTCGGTAATTTCAACCAAAGGTTCGCGGTAGCACATCCCCACACAACTGGTTTTGCGCAACTCGAAATCGAGTTTATCACTTTCTTTCAGGGCTTTTATTTTTTCGTAGGTTTTATTTGCTCCTGCTGCAATTCCGCAGCTTCCGAGGCCTACTGTGACGGTTGTGGACATGATGTTAGTTGGTAAGTTGGTAAGTTGGTAAGTTAGTTGGTTTCGGCGAGGCGGATGTTTTTGACGATTTTAATGGCTTCGTTACCGGTTAGTTTGCCGTAGGTTTGGTCGCCGATCATCATTACGGGAGCGAGTGAGCAGCATCCGAGGCAGGCGACGGATTCGAGAGTAAAAAACCGGTCGGCGGTGGTTTCGCCATCCTTTATTTTTAAGACTTCTTCAATAGATTCGGTTATTTCAAGGGCATTTTGCACATGGCAGGCAGTGCCATGACAAACTTTAATAATGTGTTTTCCAACAGGGTTCATGCGAAATTGCGCATAAAAGGTAGCTACGCCAAACATATCGCTCAGTGGGATGCCGGTTTCGCGGGAAAGTTTGTCAAACGCAGCTTTTGAGATAAAGCCATAAAGTTCCTGGGCGCCCTGCAACAAAGGTATCAGGTTCCCTTTTTTTCCATTGTGTTTGGCAATCAGTGGGTCAAGCAAACTAAGATCCTGAATATCGCTATTGGAGTTCGTTTCATTTCTGGTAATTCGTGAGATACGCATGTTTGTGATTTTTAATTCGTAATTATTTCATTTTGCCAGGTGATTACGGAAATACGTTTTTTCCCATCCATCCTGACGGTTATATTTTTCTCGAATTTAACTATTGAAAAATATTCGGTTTTTCTGATATTTTTCTGGGCTTTAAGCACATCATACCTGATGAAACTATCTGATAATTCAGGCTGAACACAGAAATAGCCGACATTCATTGAGGTGACATTATGGAAAAAATGCGATCCGGAAGAGGCGTCGAGCGGAAATCCTTCGAGACTTGTTTCAACAATAATTTTCGCATTGCTGATTTGAGGCCAGGTAACGGGAACGCCAATCCAGCGATCGCGAGTTCCCCATCTGCCGGGTCCTATCAGGATATATTTTTTACCCGCTTTGACCATTTCCGCATTGATTTTGTCTATCTCGTCAGCCATTTCTACTGTTTTGGCTTTATCGAAGGTGTCGGGATCAACAAATACGACTTCATCAATGGTTTCAATCATGCCATTTCCCATCTCCTTTTCGGAATAGAGGAGGATATCGTTTTTATTGATTTTTGACATGTCAATAGTGAAATCGTCAATATTTCCAATCAGTGGTTTAATCTGAAGCAGGTAGAATGAGGCTTTATAGTTTTCATCTTTATTCAAATCAATAGCAAATTCTATTTCCACAGCCGATCCAAGAGCTTCTTTCACTACGTCAAGAACAACTTCGATTGTTTTTGCCATCGGGATATAATTGTATTTCAGTATATCGGCAAAATTGACCACTCGGGGACCCGGATCGCTGATTCCTGCTGAAATTCGATCGTTTTCAACTGAATAAACCGAAGCGCAATGTTTGAGAGTTCCATGCATTTCGGCGTCATAAATATCGAGTTTGCACAATCCGGCATCCTCGCCTTCGAGCAGATTTACATCTGTTTTTTTCAGGTCAACGGCGTAAAAATGAACCTGAGAGCCTTTATATTGATCTTTCGGGGAATTTATTTCGAGGTTAGGATATAATGGCGCAAAACGGAAAGCCTTCTCCCCTTCCACAACATACCGTCCCAGTCCCAAAGCAACTACCGCAAAACCTTCTTCAGGTTTCATGTGGGCAAACGGATAGTAATTGAAGGATTGCGCAACGCCGCTGATATGGGGATAAAAAACATCCCCGTACTGATGTCCGACAACCTCCTGAACAACCACAGCCATTTTTTCCTGATCAATCCTATAATTCACCGCTTCGATATAACTCTTGGCGGTTGGCGAATAAACGGAGGCATAGACCAGTTTGATTGCATCCATCAACTGGTTGAGGCGAACTTTGGGGTCGGGATTGTTATTGGGAATAAGGTAGGTTTCAAAAATTCCGGCAAATGGTTGGTTCATTGAATCTTCAAAAAGCCCTGAAGACCGGACAGCCAATGGTTTATTAATTTGTTTGATAATCAGTTTCAGTTTCCTGATGAGCGTTTCGGTCAGTTTTCCTTCAATAAACCATTTTTTGATCTGGTCGTAATCGGTTTCAAAGACGGCGCTTTCACGCAATTTATTCCGATCGAGGAAGTATTCAAACTCCTCCGTGCCAATGATGGAGGTTTTGGGCGTCCTGATGTTGATATTGGGCACATGTTGCGCAAAATCATAGTTGTAAATCAGCGTATTGACAAATGCAAGCCCTCTGCCTTTTCCGCCAAGAGCGCCTTCGGAAAGAGCGAGAATATTATGTTCGTCGGTAATTGCCGATTCTTCAAATGGAATCACTTTGCCGATGTTCTGTTCATTGCGGAAGTGCTGAATCACGTTGATAAGATAATCGCGCAGCGAGTCCGGATCTTTAAAATCAGTGACCTTGGCGGGATTGAGAATTTTCGCCACCTGAATCTCGCCGCGAGCCATGAGCCACAAACTAAAATGGTCCTTCCGGGCATGATAAAGCAATGATTCTTCGGGAATGGTTTTCAATAATTCCTCGAACTCTTTCAGCGACCGGGCAACGGCAATCTGTCCGCCTTCCTTGTCGCGATAAATAAAGTTGCCGAATCCGAGGTAATGCGTTATAAAACTCTTGAAGTCGAGCAGCAGAGTTTCAGAATTTTTATTGATGAACGAGGCTTTTAGTTCATAGGCAATCTGCGCATTGCTTTCCTCTGAAGATTGAAGCACCGTAGGTAAATCACGGATCTCTTTCCGCACCTGCCTGACGAGGCTGAAACCTGCCGAATCATTTAATTTTCCATCTTTTTTGAATTTGACGTCTGAGATCAGGCACAGAATATTGTCTTTGTACTTGTTAAAGATATAAATTGCTTCCTCGAAGGTTGACGCCAGAAGAATTTTTGGTCTTGCTTTCAAACGAAGGATCCGGTACAATTCATCGGTAGTGACGTCTTCGATGATGTTTTTGGTTTGTTCCAGAACGATGTTATAGAGCATCGGCAGGTATAACGAGTAATATTTTGATGAATCCTCAACCAGCAGAATTACTCTTACCATGCCTATATTGGTATCATTTTCAACGTTGATTTTATCCTCAAGATAGTTGATCATGGCGAAAAATATCTTGGAATCGCCATTCCAGACGAAAACACGATCAATCCATGTAAGATTTTCCGGTTCTTCTTCATAAACTGCCACATCCGAATTACTGTTAAGAAGAAGGAAAACCGGGATATACGGATACTGGGACTTGACCTTTTTACTTAATTCGAGCGGGAAATGTTTGTCAGTTCCGATCATGATAATGATCAGGTCGTAGTGTTTTATGCTGAGCTGTTCCATCACTTCATCGCCAGTGGATACTCCGGTAATTCGCGGCATGCTGCCGAGGCTGAGCGAGTAAAATTCACCGAGAACATGCTCGGAGAAACGTCCTTCTTTTTCTATGGAATAGGCGTCATATAAATTAGCGACGAGCAGAATTTCCTTTACTTTGAACGGCATCAGGTCGTGATAAATATCACGGTTTTGGTTTGTCCGGTTGAGAAAAGTCTGAAGCAGTTGCCTGCTATATTTGACAGGAGCTGACGGATCAATTTTCGGCTCGATGAAATCTTTGTGCATCGTGCGGCGAAGAATTGCTTTTCCCTTGAGTGAATTAAGGTATCCTGCGATGAGGTTCGCAAGGTTTATCATCAGATGGCGTTCTTCTTCGAGGAATGGACCTTCGAAAGAGGGCTGATATCCTTTCAGATAGCAAATCTGAATATAACCTTGATAATTATCAATAGTTTCAAAAGATTGTTTTTGAGTCCATTCCGATTCTCTGAAGCCAGGGCTTTTCACTTCAATATTTCCGTATCTGATGCGACAAACAGCAGATTCGGGATATTGCCAGGCTTTAGGAAGAAGCAGACAAATCTGATGCAAAGCTTCTTCTATCGGTTTACCGGTTCGCAGAATTGCGGTGGTCTGGTTGATTGCTGTGAGTTCCTTGAGGCGTTCGCGGGTAATGTAGCGTCCCTCGCGGCCTTTCACGCCATTGAGATACCCCTCAATGAGTCCCGACAGGTTGAGCAGCAGGTTACGTTCCTCCTTTAAGAAAGGACCTTCAGAAGAGTCTGGGAACATTTTCGTGTAACAAATCGTAAGTTCCCCGCGAATATTATCAATAGTTTCAAACAACTGAACCTGTTTCCATTCAGTTTCTTTAAAGCCGGGACTTGAAAATTCATCATCATCAAACCGGATTCGCGCAACGGTAAATTCAGGATATTGCCACGCGGCAGGCAGAATATTAACAATAGCCTGCAAAGTTTCCGGAATCGGCTTTCCGCCTTTTATAATAGAGGTGGTTTCATTGATGGCAGCAAGCTCTTTTAACCTTTCGCGATTTTCATAAAAGAGATGGTTAATTTCCGAAATATTGGGCGTTGAGTTGTCTGAATGGTCGTTGGAGCTGGGAGGCGTCATGAGATTTTGGATGAAAGAGGGCTCAAAATTAGCATATTCTTTTTATCATTTCCAAATGGCTGTATCAATGCACCTCATGTTTTTATAAAATTTGCTTTTACCGTTCCCATTACGTATGATGATGTACGTATTTTACTTATGGCTATACGTTTAATTCTTATCTTTTTGAAATATAGATGATTAAGAATTATTTTTATCATAAAATGACAGACCGGAAAGAAAAATCCTTAATATTGTGAAATATTTAACGCTTAAAAATCTCATCAATTTAATTCATTAATTTAATCAATTTACTATGAACAACGACATGTTAAAAAAGCTCCTCGACGAATTCATGGCCAGGATTATAGCCAAGAATCCGGGAGAAAAAGAATTTCATCAAGCCATAATGGAAGTTGCTGAATCATTGATTCCTTTCATTGAAGAAAATCCAAAGTACAAGCAGGCAAAAATTCTGGAACGGATGGCAGAGGCTGAACGGATTATCATTTTCCGCATACCCTGGCTGGATGATAAAGGTGAAATTCAGATAAACCGAGGTTTCCGCATCGAAATGAACAGCGCAATAGGCCCTTATAAAGGCGGTATGCGTTTCCACCCGACGGTAAATCTGGGCATCCTGAAATTTCTTGCCTTTGAGCAGGTACTGAAAAATAGTCTGACCACATTGCCTATGGGCGGTGGCAAGGGCGGCAGCGATTTCGATCCCAAAGGGAAGAGCGACAATGAAGTAATGCGTTTCTGCCAGAGTTTAATGACCGAGTTACAGCGTCACATTGGACCGGATACTGACGTACCCGCCGGCGATATTGGAGTAGGAGGCCGCGAAATCGGCTTTATGTTTGGGCAGTACAAACGGCTCCGCAATGAATTCACCGGCGTTCTCACCGGAAAAGGACTGGAATGGGGTGGTTCATTGATCCGTCCTGAAGCTACCGGTTACGGTCAGGTTTACTTTGCTGAAGAAATGCTGAAAACCCGCGGTCTTGATTTCAAAGGCAAAACCGTTACAGTTTCAGGATCAGGCAACGTAGCGCAGTATGCTACCCAAAAAGCTACATTGCTCGGCGGTAAAGTTGTTACGTTGTCCGATTCCGAAGGTTACATTCACGATCCCAAGGGCATTGACGCCGACAAACTGGCATTCGTTATGCATCTGAAAAATGTGAAGCGTGGACGTATAAAGGAATATTGCGACAAATATCCGGAAGCCACTTATGTAGCAGGTAAACGCCCATGGGAAGTAAAGTGCGACATTGCTCTTCCAAGCGCCACCCAGAATGAAATTGACGGTAACGACGCAAGAAACCTGATGGCAAATGGTTGTTTCTGTGTTTCCGAAGGCGCGAATATGCCATCAACACCCGAAGCTATTGAAATTTATATCGAGAAGAAGATTCTTTATGGACCTGGCAAAGCTGCCAACGCCGGCGGCGTTGCTACATCAGGTCTCGAAATGTCGCAGAACTCCATGCGTTTATCATGGACTCGTGAAGAAGTTGACATGCGTTTGCACAACATCATGATTGACATTCACAAAAATTGTGTGAAATGGGGAACCGAGCCCGATGGTTTCATCAACTATGTTAAAGGAGCCAACATTGGCGGTTTTGTAAAGGTTGCTAATGCCATGATGGCGCAAGGCCTTGTTTAAAAACTGACCGGTTTATTTTGATTCAGGCGGGGATTCGGGAAACCGGGTCCCCGTTTTTGCATTAATTCGCGCCTCACCACTGAAAGCGCCGGTGCGTGTAAAAAGAATGATATTAAAAAAAGCATAGAAAATCACTCCGGCCTGAATCTCGAGCATTGATTCTGTGAGTGTATTCACTGCAAAAATCAATAAAAAAGCCAGGTATAAATAGTGTTTTGTTTTCAAGGCGAAGATTGCCGGCAGGGTAAAAAGCAGGATATAAAGTAAAAAACCCGTTATGCCAAGCGTTATAAAAGTTTGAAGATACTGACAATGTGCGTTGTATTTATGTTGCAACGCCGGGATTGCATTTCGTTTTCCGTATCCTTCAAGCAAGGCGTCCTTTACATCGCCGGTTCCAACGCCAAAAAGAAAATTATTCCCGATAATCTCAACGGCTGTTGTCCATACTACCATACGATCGGCATTGCTTTCGGGGTTTATCCGGTTGATGTTGCCGGTATTTGCTATTGCATGTTCAGCAGCCGAAATCCGGGAAAATGCTACCGGAGATATCAAATAACCGGAAAGAAAAACTAATAGTCCTATCCCAATGATGGCAGTTCCCGCCCGGAAATTTCCAAGAATCAACCAACAATAAAAACTTGCTCCAATCAAAATCAAAGCCAAGGTAAGAAGTCCGGCTTTGGATGAAAGAAGCAGTATCATCCATATAAAAAATACGACCATTCCTCCGATGGAAAGTATTTTTGCCAAAGTTGGGCGGCGTTCGCGGAGCAAACTCAGAAGCAGAAAACTAATGGCGAAATTGTAGTACATGGCGAGGTATGATGTATGAAAGTACCACGCCAGTTTTGTATAATAAAATGAACCGGAATAATTGTATGAAAAAAGGTTAAATGCAGCATGACCAAGTATGATAAATGCGCCGAAAATGCAACCTGCCACAAATGCCCATAAGACAGAAAGATATTGATAAGGAGACAGAAGCGGCTGCGGAGTGGTTGCGAAAATCAATGGAAAGATAAGCAATGAAAACTTCACCTCAAGATCGAACCAGGCATAATCAAAATTAGAGGTATATAACAACCCAGCCACATAAAGAATGTAAATCAAGGCAAACGAGAGAGTTTGAAGGCGTTTTTTTTCTCTGAACAGGAGACTTATATTTTTTCCGATCCTGGCATTTATCATCCAGTTTAAAACCATGATCAAAATGATTAGCGGAAGTATTCTTCCAAAAACCGGAAGGAAAAAAGAGATCGCCATTGACGAAAGCCAGAATATTCGGTTATGGATTCGGTCTTTCATTCGGATCTTTTAAAGAAAAACGGGGCAATTACAGTAATCTATTTGTCGGTGGACTCCTTGATAAAGAAAGGTAACGGACGTAATACTTTATCAAAGTTATAATACTGAATGAGCGTAAAGTCCCTGCCATCATTTACGAGAGCATAAAGCCGGTCGAGATCATAAGGCATAGGGCGACCGTCGGGGTCAGTTTGATCGTCGGGACCTTTTTTATGGTAAGTTTTTATGGTTTTTGAAATCCCGGCTTTATCGGTTAAAGTGATTATGATGAAAGGTGTGGAGGCGATGATTGAATCCTTGCGTGTTTTATCCATATCGTTAATCAACGCTTCATAGTTCAGGTTTCTGAATCCCGACAGAAAATTCAGGAGTTTGAGAGTATCGTAGCCCGGCAATGGTTTGTTATCACTGATTGAAAATATTGAAAATCTGTCATTTCCGTTATTTTTAACCAGATATGAGTATTGTGGCGTTTCAGGAACTTCAACTTTAACCGAGGCGATTTCAGGAATCTGGGTTTTAAAAACATTGTAATCGCGCCAGTACTTTTCAATCGGGCTAAATCTGGGAGAGACAAAACCCCTGAATCCCGGAAGAAAGACAATGTATGGTTCTGATGAATGTTCAATGAGCATGAAGCAACCCTGGTTGTCGGGCGTGGCGCCGCCGACATAAAAAACCTTTGTCAGTTTTTCATGAGGACACCATTTAATTCTGCCAAAAAGGCTTAGGCGATATACCTGCTGGTATATTTCAACTTTCACTGCATTTACAGCCATTTCCTTGATGATATTGTCGTGAGCCGCTTTAGAAACCGGTTGCGAAACCTCAATATCAACCATTGTTTTCAGCAACAGCTCAACAGATAATTTCTGAGCCGGAAATTTGTCATCCACCATCCATTTACCGGAACCAATTTTTGTGAGGGTAACGCTGTTGTTGTTTTTATCTCCAATGAAAATCTTTGTAACATTGGCAGAGTCATCGAGTTTAAAATTGCTCAATGAACGCCGGAAGGTATTTGGCGATTGGGAAAGCCACAATACCAGCGTTATTATTGCCAGAATTACGAATAAAATAATAAAATTTCTGTTTTTCTTCATGAGGAAATCTTTGTGGTGGAGCGGGTGTATATACGCCGGCGTATGCGAGAAAGAACCAGTCCGAATGCGATAATTATCAGAACCGGAACTACGGTATTGATTAGTTGCCAGAACAAACGTTGTTTATCAATTCGTTCGGTATCGAGCATCCGGAGTTTCAATTCTCGCGAACGGACAGAAATCAGTCCGGTTTCATCGCATAAATAGTTCACTGAATTAAGGAGCAAATCTTTATTTCCAAAAGTTTGTCTTGTATATTGATCATAACCGAGCGGTAACGGATAACCCTGGGAAAAGTGGAACTGATTTTTTGCTATGTCGCCGTCGGCTATTACAATCATTTTGGTTGGTTTGCTTTTTGCTCTGAAAGCAAGATCAGGATTTTCGGAAAGTTCGGGAGGTATTCTGTATAAAAATGCAGAAGTAAATGTTCCTTCGAGGAGTACTGCAATTGGGAACGGACCTTTATTGAATGACCGTTCATTAGGTTTCTTCTTTAAAATTTCGAGATCAATAAGTGTCGGCGCATTAACTGTTCTTGAATATTTCGAGGTTTCCAGCAAATATGTTTTCTTTACTCCGGTTGCTGTCACCGTATCAAGTGTACTGAGAAATTCAGTTTTAATTGCATTAAGCCCATTCACAATAGGATGACTGATAGACGGAATAATTACCGGGAAAAACCACCATTTGAAAAAGTCCATTTGCGGCTGGTTACCAACCTGACCGGTTTTTACCGGAATCGGTAGCGCGCTGAGATCCTGAACAAGGTTAGCGTTTAACCGGACGCCATAATTGAAAAGCATGTCTTCCAGGTTTACGTCATTCGGAAGCCCCATCGTTGTATTATATTTCTGGAGGCTATCCATACTGGCAAATACAGGATCTATAAGCCAAAGAACCTTACCGCCCCGCATAATAAACTGGTCAATTAAAAATTTATCCCGCTCATCGAATGCTTTTTTGGGTTTGGCAATGATAATGGCGCGATACTTATTTATCAGGGCGTCGTGTGCCGAATCAGTTTTAATTCTTATTGCCAGGCTGGTAATTTTATTGTTTATGGTTACGCGTTCAACGTTATAAAAGTCGGACAGTGAGTTTTGCAAGTCGAATGATTCTTGTTTATCAAGTTCATCATGACCTTCGATAATGGCTATCTGCGGTTTAATAACGGTGGTGAGGTTTTTCATGGCGCTTGCCAGATTATATTCAAGCGTCTGAATAGAATTATTCAGGACCATATTTGGATCTTGTTGCAACTGCGCCATCAAAAGTTGAACTGGTAGTTCCTTGCCACGATAAGAAACAAGCGCGCCGGGAAAAATGATAAGTTGCGAAGATTCGCCCTTGTTGTTAACGCGCAGGTCGGTGGGCTGAAGTCCGCGTTCAACCAGCAAACGGTAGGCGTCATTGCGATCTTTTTCATTTGGAATTTTAGAAAGATCGACAAATTCATATTGTATATTATCGCTATAAGCTCTGAATTCATCAAGCATTTCGCGGGTTTCATTCGACAATCGTTGAAATCCCGGAGGAAGGTTGCCGAAGAGGTAAATCTTGAAAAAGACGATATCATTTAGGTTTTTCAGCGCTTTTTTGGTTGCGGGCGACAGCGAATAGCGTTTTTCGGCTGTAAGGTCAAAACGAGTAAAAATAAAGCTGGCAATGATGTTGAGCAAAATGATAATAGCAATGCTCAGCAAAAGCCTGATAATATTTCCTCTTTTGATATTTTTTTTTCCGCTATTCAAAATTTCACCTTTTCTCTATCAATATTTGGCTCCTGCGTAGCCGTAAGATTTTCTGTTAAAGATTTCGCAATTTCACAATTTCACCATTTTCTACTTTCCAGCGACAATTTGGTAAGCAGGATAAAAACAGCGGTAACGCTGATAAAATAAACCAGGTCGCGGGTATCAATAACGCCTCGGCTTATGGATGAATAATGGGCATTTAATCCCAGCGACTGGATAATCAGCCCGGTTTTACCTGACAATACGAAGGAATAGATAAATTCGAATCCCATGTAAAGAAGAAAACTGATGAAGACAGCGAGAATAAATGAGACGATCTGGTTGTCGGTAATGGAGGATGCAAAAATTCCAACTGAAACAAAACTGGCGCCGAGGAAAAATAGTCCGATATAAGAACCCCAGATACTTCCCAAATCGAGGTTGCCTTTTGGCAGTCCGAGTTGATAAACGGAAAAACAGTAAACGAGGGTGGGAATCAGAGAAAAAATAACGAGAGCGACTCCGGCAAAGTACTTTGCCAGCACAACCTGCAGATCGGTTAGCGGCTGGGTCATCAGTAATTCAATTGTGCCGCTCTTCTTTTCGTCGGCAAAAGATCGCATTGTAATTGCGGGAATAAGGAAAAGGAAGATAAAAGGCGCCAGCAGAAAAAGTCCATCGAGGCTTGCAAAGCCATAATCGAGAACATTAAATTCCAATGGAAAGACCCAAAGAAATAGACCAGTCATCAAAAGGAATACGATAATTACGATATATCCTATGAGCGATGTAAGAAAACCTTTGACCTCTTTAATAAACAGTGTAAGCATCCGTCTCGATGGTTAGCGGGGTGCAAAATTAAGATTTTTCGGGCATCAGCGCCGGAAAGGTTTATGAAATTAAGGCATTTGGCGGGAAATATACTTGGCGTAATCAACAAGGCTGGGTTCATAAGACTCTTTAAGAAGGTGTGAAGAGATCATGAAATCGGCAGTTGATCGGTTACATGCCGTTGGGATATTATAGACGACTGTGATTCTAAGCAAAGCTTTTACATCCACGTCATGAGGCTGGGGTTGCATTGGGTCCCAGAAAAAGATAAGCAGGTCAATTTTACCATCAGAAATCATTGCTCCGAGTTGCTGATCGCCGCCAAGCGGACCGGATTTCAGTTTGACAATTTGATATGTAATTTGCTCGTCTTCTTCAAGTTTGTTCAAAATTGTTTGTTCAACAAGCCTGCCGGTTGTTCCGGTGCAAATAAGTTGATGTCCCAGCAGGGTTTTGTAGTTGAATTCAACCCATTCCACCATGTCTTTTTTCCGGTTATCATGCGCAACCAGAGCAATGTTTTTGATTTTATCCATTACAGAATTATCAGGTAAATGTGATTCAAAGAATTTCGATCATAATTTGCTGATCGGGTTTCAGACCGAGGAGAGTACTCGCTTTCCCGTCTCGTATAGCAATTTCGAGCAACCCGGCGGTAGAAAACAAAGCGAGCATTTCGCCCTGTGGTACATCTTTGTATGAAGTGCTGATTGACGAAATCCGGTAATTGGGAGATCTGAAGGTTATTGCGAACCGGCGATTATTCACTGCCGATCGGAAAAGAGATTCGGAAATATTGGTAAAGGCGTTTCCATAGTTATCAATATAACAAACGTGACCCTTAATCATATCACCCTGTATTACCGGGCGAAAAGCCATTTTCTCCATCACTTTTTCTCTTACAGGACCAAGTTCCTCAATTGGTTTTCCGGCAGCTATATGGCAGGCTGCTTTTACAAAAACATCGCGCGCCGGAAAAGTGAAGTAATCAGAATCCTGAATGATATCAATCTCAATAATTTTAAATGGTTTATCGTCGAAGATTAACGAAAAGACGCCATTGTCGGCTCCGATAAAATAATGTCCGTGATGAAACACGAGAGTATGTGGCGTTTGAATTGACGCTTCGCCGTTTACAGCGATGATATGTATCGTTCCCTCGGGAAAATCGCGGTAGAAATGTTTGACTATAAAAGCCGCCTGATTCAGATCAAACGAGGGAATATCGTGTGAAATATCTATGATTTGCGCCTCGGGCAACGAGCGGTAAATGGCGCCTTTAACAGCGCCTGCATAATGATCCTTGTGTCCCCAATCACTGGTAAGCGTAATTATAGCCATTGAAAAAATCGTACTTTTGCGTATTCAAAGGTACAACTATTTCATGAGCGAGAAAACAATCAGTATTGAATCCTTTCACCCGTTGGATATTTTTGGCGCCAATGACCATAATCTTGAAATGGTTCGCCATTTTTATCCGAAAATCAAAATCATCTCGCGCGACAATTTTGTTAAGGCTTTTGGCGAAGAGACAGACCTGATTGATTTTGAAAAGAAATTCTTTTCCCTGCTTCTGCACTTCGAGAAATTCGGAAGACTTACAGATACTGACATTTCATTAATTCTCGCGGCTGGCGCTGAAGCGCCTGTTTCAATTGACAACGGTCAGTCGGATGTACTGGTTCATGGAAAAAACGGCATGCTAATCCGCGCCCGCACTGCCAATCAGCAAAAGCTTGTTGAAACCAGCATGAAGAACGACCTTGTATTTGCCATTGGTCCGGCAGGCACTGGTAAAACCTACACGGCGGTAGCGCTTGCGGTGCGGGCTCTTAAAAACAAAGAGATTGCCCGCATAATTCTTACCCGACCTGCTGTTGAAGCCGGCGAGAATCTGGGATTTCTTCCCGGCGACCTGAAAGAAAAACTCGATCCTTACATGCAACCGCTTTACGATGCGCTGGGCGATATGCTTCCAAGCCAAAAGCTGATTCAATATATTGAAGATCGGGTTATTGAAATAGCGCCTCTGGCTTTCATGCGGGGGAGAACCCTCAACAATGCCTTTGCTATTCTCGATGAGGCGCAAAATACCACTCCAAGTCAGCTCAAAATGTTTCTTACGAGAATGGGGTCTTCAGCCAAATTTATTGTCACCGGCGATATTACTCAGATTGACCTTCCCAGAAATCAGGTTAGCGGACTGATACACGCCAATCAAATCCTTCAGAACATCCCCGGAATTGGTTTTATAACCCTTGATAAAAGTGATATAATCAGGCATAAGCTGGTGAGCAGGATAATAGACGCTTATGAGTTGGCAAAGTAGCGAAAAGGTGAAATTGTTGAATAATAAAAAATGGATTTATGGATAATGTTTTGATCAGAACTGAATTTGGGTTTCCAGGGCAGAAATCGTTGTATAAAGGGAAGGTTAGGGACGTTTATAATATTAATGATAAATACCTTGTGATGGTGGCGAGCGACCGTATTTCGGCTTTCGATGTTGTTCTACCGCGTGGCATTCCTTTTAAGGGGCAGGTATTGAACCAGATTGCAGCCAAGTTTCTCGATGCAACTTCCGACTTATGTCCAAACTGGAAAATCGCTTCGCCCGATCCTTGTGTAACCATTGGCCGTTTCTGCAAAATTTACCCGGTGGAGATGATCGTCCGCAGATATTTGACAGGCAGTTCCTGGAGGTCATACCAAAAAGGAATAAGACAAATTTGTGGCGTTCCAGTCCCCGACGGAATGAAAGAACATCAGAGATTTCCTGAACCGATTATAACGCCAACCACCAAGGCTTCCGAGGGTCACGATGAAGATATAACTGAATTGGAAATAATTTCCCAGGGACTCATTCCGAAAGAGGATTATGATTTGATCAGGAAATACGCCTTGGCTTTGTTCATGCGCGGAACTGAAATCGCTGCTGAAAAAGGTTTGATTCTTGTTGACACTAAATATGAATTTGGAAAAGGAGCCGATGGCAGAATTTATCTCTGCGATGAAATCCACACCCCCGACTCCTCGCGATATTTCTATACCGACGGATATGAAGAACGGTTTGCGCGAGGAGAACCGCAACGCCAGCTCTCAAAGGAATTTGTCCGCGAATGGCTGATGGCAAACGGTTTCATGGGAAAAGAAGGACAAAATGTACCCGAAATGTCCGATTCCTGGATCAATGAAATTTCACAACGCTATATCGAACTTTTCGAAATCATTACCGGTGAAAAGTTTGTACGACCCGAAAATTCTGATATTCCGAAAAGAATAGAAACCAACATCTCCTCCTGGCTAAAAACCCAATAACTTCTTTATTCTTTATTCTTTATTCTTTATTCTTTATTCAATGATCCCCTTCTCCCCTCCCCGCATGGATCAACGCATCGTTGATGAAGTTGTTGATACTCTGTTTTCGGGATGGATCACTACCGGTCCCAAGACAAAAAAATTCGAGAAAATGCTTACCGCTTACGGCGGACACAAAGTTACGCTCTGCGTTAGTTCGGCGTCGGCAGGGCTGGAACTGATGTTGCGTTGGTTTGGCGTTGGCGCCGGCGACGAAGTGATTGTACCTGCCTATACCTATTCTGCCACAGCTAATGTAGTGGTTCATTGTGGCGCCAAAGTTATATTTGTTGATGTAAACGCCGATTTCAATATTTCGCTTGATGCAATCAGAAAAGCGATAACATCAAAAACGAAGGTCATTATTCCGGTTGATATTGCCGGATTTCCCTGCGATTATGACGCGCTTAACGCGCTGGTGAGGGAACCTGAAATTCAGGCGCTTTTCAATCCGGTTTCCAGGGAGCAGATTGAGTTGAACAGGATTCTGATTCTTTCCGACGCCGCCCATTCCATTGGTGGAAAATACAAAGGAAAACAGGTTGGAAACCTCACCGATATTACAGTTTACTCGTTTCATGCGGTTAAAAATCTCACCACTGCCGAAGGTGGCGCGGTTTGCCTTAACCTTCCGGCGCCCTTCGACCATGACGAAATATATCGCTATCTTAACGCAAAGTCGCTGCATGGTCAAACCAAAGACGCCCTGGCAAAAACTCAGATCGGGAGCTGGAGATACGACGTAATTGAACCTGGCTACAAGTACAACATGACAGATATTCAGGCATCCATGGGAATTATCGAACTGGAAAGGTACGAAAGTGATATGCTTGTGCGCAGGAAAGCGATTTTTGACCGCTATTCTGAGGCGCTTGGGAAATTTTCATGGGCTGAGCTTCCGCTTTTTGAAACGCCTGAAAAAACTTCCTCATACCACGTTTACCTATTACGCATCAAGGGAATTTATGAGGATCAGCGCGATAAGATCATACAGGAAATTTTCAATCGCGAAGTTGCCGTAAATGTTCATTTCGTGCCGCTTCCGATGATGACTTACTACAAAAATTGCGGATACCGGATTTCAGATTTTCCGGTTGCGTTCGACAATTATTCGCGGGAGATCAGTTTGCCGGTTTATTATAATCTGACGGATGACATGGTAGATACAGTGGTGAAATCGGTTATCGAGTCGGTGCAAACAGTTATTGGGTAAAAACTTTTGAACTAAAAATATCATTTATAACTTAATCTGATCAATTATGTCAAAACACAAGAACATTCCGCTGCTTTCGCCCGAAAAATACATCCGTACCAAGGCGAGAACTCTTCGTCTCGGCCCATGTTATATTAACCGCCAATGGAAAGAATCTGGTATGGCGATAATAGTTGTTACCCGCATTCATGTGAATAAAAATCTGACATACGCTGTTTTTCAGGTTGATTTGCATTGTCTTGGAATCAAGGGAACTCTATATGAATTCAATGCCAATCCAGATAAAATAGCAGATCTCAGACAAAAGCATTTGGAATTTTCAGGTAAAGATAATCAACTCATTGAAACCGATTATAATCTGTTGCACAACATTCTTTTCGGCGCACTTGCATATTCAGAGGATTTAGGGTTTCAGCCTCCAAAAGAGTTCAACACTGCAGTTTTCATTCTCGAAGAGGACGATGAACATATCCCATTAATTGAAATTGAATTTGGACTTCACGGCAAACCGGCTGTATTTTTCGGTAGAGAAGAACACCCGTTGAATATTCTTGCACAACTTGATAAATCTGTAGGAAAAGGCAATTACGCCGTTTTTTATGCCGATGACAAGTTATTTGGAGATGACATTGAGGATGACATCGAGGATGACATCGAGGATGACATTGAAGATGACATTGAAGATGATATTGAAGATGAGAATGAAGATGAGAACGAGGACGAAGAGATTGAGATAATTGACAAACCGCTGGCGGAGATTACTGATGAGGATATGAGGCAGGTAGAAGAAGGAAAAAAGATTTTGTCGCCATTGAATACTTTTAGTCTTATCTATGCTGCTGTATTTTTGACAATATCGAAAAAGGAGAAAAAGAAAATCGAAGATATTGCGAATTTTATAGAGAGTTGGAATATCTCTGAGGAATTACCTGAAAATGAATTGGATATTTTTCACTCCGACGATGAATCAGAATTGTATTATGAACTCTTAAATCAATACTTCCAGGATATTGAAAAGGCTATACAACCTGTTAAGGATGCCATCATGCAATTCCCGGATTGTTATCTGTTAAAAAATCTTCTTTGCCTAATTTATGAGGAAACAGACCAAAACGATGAACTAACTCTACTTGTTGAGGCATTATATCAGAAATTCCCATCAAACGTATATACCTTTTGTAATTTGGTTAATAACCTGATTGCTGAAGGCAAAAAGAAGCAAGCTGAGAAAATGCTGAATCAGAATTTTAATATTCATGAACAATTCCTGAATCAAAAACAGTTTTCACCGTCAGAATTAATATCATACCTGAGTGTGATTATCAATTACCATTTACTGACTTCAGATTTGTTAACCGCTGCCGCTTATACTTTTCCCCTCACATTTTATGATTGGGACGGACTTCAAAGTGATGCGGCTTCCTTGTTATACCTGTCGGTAGCCGGTGAGCTAATTGAAAAATATCAAAAAAAATTCGGGGTTTAATAGAAGATTAGCGATATGCATATTTCCCGTTACCTGGAAAAAATAACAACGATTGCGAATGAATATCCAAAGGATAAGCCTGATTGAAGAATACCGCAGGCGAGTTGTAACCGCCAATAAAGAGCAAACCAAGAAAGAGCTTTTCAAGGATTTGCTCCATCGTCTTTATCCCGGCGATGAGGCTATCGGGAAAATTCTTGACGCCTTCAGTATGGGATCGGAAAAAACAATCTTTAATATTCCCCGAAAAGACAAGGTTCATCGCGGAAGCGCCGATACGCTTTACAATAAAATCATCATCGAATTTGAAAACGATTTGCGCTCATCTTTAACACATGCCAGAGAACAACTGTCGGGTTTTCACCCGATGTTTCCTGCATTGATCACCTTGATACGCTTAAAGAAGATGAACTCATCCTGAACGAAATTCCAACCGCTTCGTTTACTTTGACTGAGCAAAATGCAGAGGATTTCTATTACTGGATTGACCGTTTTTTGTTCCGGGAGGAAAAACAACATGCTACGTTGCAACGGGTCGAGGAATCCTTTGGCTATCACAGCGCGACCTTCATCGAATGTTACCGCCAGTTGGCAACAGTATTTCAGGATGTTCAGAAATACGGGGAAGTTCAGGTTTCTTATGAGCAATGGCTGAAATTTCTAAGCATCGCTTACGGTTCTTATGAAGACAAGGGGAACGATTTTATCATTCACACCTATCTGAGCGTTTTTGCAAAAATGCTCGCTTACTCGGTTTTAAGCGCCGACGATTTTATCGAAGAGCGGGAACTTAAAGCGATTCTGGACGGATCGGTGTTTCAAAAATTCAACATTGCCAATTTTTCGGACAACGATTTTTTTCACTGGGTTGGCTCGGAACGAAATTTCAGGGAGTTGAAAAAGGTATTCCGTATGCTGGCTCAGGAGATTGCCACCTTTGATTTTTCCGTGGTTGATGAGGATATTCTGAAAGGCGTTTACCAGGAGTTGATTGATCTCGACACCCGTCATGCTCTCGGTGAATATTACACGCCCGATTGGCTCTGCACAAGGATTACCATGGAATTTGATTTCAAACCCGGTCAGAAAATACTTGACCCGGCTTGCGGAAGCGGTTCATTTCTCAGGGCTGCCATTCACCGGATGAGGGAATTAAATCCGGGAATCACCGCTGAAGAGGTGAATCAGACTGTTTATGGAATTGACATTCACCCGCTGAGCGTTCAGATCGCCAAAACAACTGTACTGCTCGCGCTTGGGAAAGATATTATTAACGCCAAACGTCCGGTTCAACTGAACGTTATTCAGGCAAACACTTTGCTGGCGCCCG